>CAZESH010000117.1:0-11746 GCA_964514665.1 uncultured Caryophanales bacterium | reverse complement strand
ATTGTGGAGGGCTTGAACGAATACGGTTTTCAGCTGCGTTCGGCCACTTTGCAGGAGCCGGAGCATGGACTTTCCGATGCCGTGCTGGACGATACCGATGTTTTGATCTGGTGGGGACATAAGGCACACCAAAAGGTGGCCGATGAGCTTGTTGAAAAAGTCAAGCAGCGGGTGTTGGCCGGCATGGGTTTGATTGTGCTTCATTCTGGGCATTTTTCCAAAATATTTAAATCTCTGATGGGCACCAGCTGCGATCTGAAATGGCGTGAGGCCGATGAAAAGGAACGCCTTTGGGTAGTCGATCCGGCCCATCCGATCACGCAGGGAATCGGAGAATATATCGAGCTCCCTGAAGAGGAAATGTACGGCGAGCATTTCGACATTCCTGCTCCGGATGATCTAATTTTTGTCAGTTGGTTCCAAGGGGGAGAAGTGTTCCGCAGCGGCTGCACATTCCACAGGGGCAGAGGCAAAATTTTTTATTTCCGTCCCGGGCATGAAAGCTATCCGACCTATTACAACAAGCAGGTGATCAAGGTGATTGCCAATGCCGTGAATTGGGCGGGAGCCGATAGCGGGGCCAAGCCGGCATACGGCAATGCCAGACCCCTGGAAGCACTAAAATAGCTGATCCCAAGAAAGCTCCTCAAGGAGCTTTCTTCACTGCCGGAGAAGGTTCAAAAGGAAGGTTGTCGATTCAGTGACGAAAAAGGATTCATTGATCAAGGGCACGATTATATTGACGCTGGCCGCATTTACGGCAAGATTTCTTGGCGTCATTCAACGCGTCCCGCTCAAGCATCTGCTTGAGGATTCGGGTATGGCGACTTATGCGATTGCCTACAATATTTATTTTATTTTGCTGACGATCGCTACGGCGGGCATTCCCAGCGCGCTGTCCAAATTAATTTCCGAGAAAACCGCCGTGCAGCGGCATGACGAGGCGCAAAGGATATTTCGCGCAGCGGTTTGGTTTTCCGTTGCCGCAGGTATTCTCATAACTGCGGCAATTTACGCTGCCGCACCTTATTACGCCGTCCATATGAGCGAGAACCCGGAAGCTGCTCTGGCGATCCGCGCCCTTGCTCCCGCATTGCTGCTGTTTCCGCTGATCGCGATTATCCGCGGCTATTTTCTCGGCAGACAATTGATGATGGGCAACGGGCTTTCGCAAATCGTCGAGCAAATTTTGCGTGTCTTGACCGCTGTGGGCTTGGCTTATTTGCTGCTACGCATGGGATATACCCATGAATGGGCGATTGCCGGCGCATCGTTTGGCGGGGTGATGGGTGCCGTCGGAGCTTTTGCGATTATGGTCATCTTCCTGCGGAGGCTGAGAAGGAAAGACGCAGAGGAAAAGAATGCATCGCCGCAGGCAAACACGCAGCCGCAGGAAACGTCCTTGACATTTGGCAAGGTGTACGCCATGATTTTTAAAATTTCCATCCCGATCACGCTTATTTCCTTGATGGTGCCTGTGATCAATTTCATCGATACTTCCACGGCGATCCATTTGCTTAAGGGACAAATGGGGATATTGGAAGCAACGACGACTCTCGGCTTGCTTGCAGGACGCGCACAGCCATTGGCGGGAATTCCGATCATTCTTGCCGTTGCCCTCAGTCAGTCGGTGGTTCCCGTGATCGCTTCCGCATTTGCACAAAAGAACGATCGCGAGCTGAGCAGAAAAACCTCGCAAGCGCTGCGCATTTCCGTACTTTCGGGACTTCCCGTGGTGCTGATCCTGGCCGTCGGGGCCCGATCTTTTAACGGTTTTTTGTTTGCCGATACGAGCGGATCGGGGATTATTGCCGGACTTACCGTGGCTTCGATGTTTCAGATCGTGATGATGACTTCGGCAGCTATTTTGATGGGGCTCGGTTTGATGAAGGCGCCGACGATCAATGTTTTTATAGGGATTGCGGTTAAATATTCGGGGAATTTGCTGCTTTCACCGATTTTCGGAATCTACGGCATTATCCTCGCCACCTTGCTCAGCTTTATGATTACGATGGCATTGAATTTATGGGTGTTGAAAAGGAACGTCGATTACGTCATTCTAGGCCGAAGATGGCCAGCCATGCTGGCTATTATGGCGGCAGCGGCGGCAGTCGGCCAAGGCATCGATTGGCTGAACCGCACATACGTTCATTTTGCGGGCAGCCTCGTCAGTTATATGCTGCAGTCGGCTATCATCGGCATGATTCTTTTTGCCCTGTACATGGTTTTGCTTATCGTTTTGAAGGTGGTATCTTCGGAGGATTTGGCAGCCCTGCCCGCTCCGGCCAGAAAGCTGCTGAAGAGATGGGCGAAGGCGGAACCGGTGAAGGTCGAATCTGATTAGGATTGTATTTTTTGCGCGGCGATTGCGGCAAGCTCAAGCTTTTTAAGCGCATGACCGTATGGCCCGGACATATGATAATGCTTCGGCGCACGGATTGCGTGAAAGTATTTGAAGACCGATCGGCTGCAGAACCAATCATACCTGTCAGGCGGATTCACAGGCCGGTCTTTCCACACATCCTCTAGGCGGGGACTGTACAGTTTGTTCTCCCCCGGCTTGATCCGCAGCCCGGTCAACCGCTGCCGGCCGGCGTCATTGCCGGCCGGTTTATGGTTCGTGAACAATTCAGGCAGGTAATCGCCTCGTGAACCGCTATGCGGGCAGGCTCTGGCAAAGCGTTCGGCGCCCTCCCATACAGGGGGATTGAATAGAATATGATAGAGTGACTTACCAAACTCGATGCGCTCATGCAGATCGGTAAATTGCTCGAGAATCAATCCGGCAAGTCCTATGCTGCCGTCCGGTGCGGCGGCATACGGAATAAGCACATGGTTCAGCTGCATCAAGGACTGCAGCCGAAAGGCAATGGAGTCTGTCGCGGTTGCTTTATACCAAGCGTTCCGGGCGACCCTGCCTTCAATATAATGCTGTTCATTGATAATCATGGCGACAGTCAACGGGACAGAATCACGATGCTGCCAAAAATGGCGCCAAATCGGCTCCATGAAGCGGGAGACATGGAACGCCGGCAAAAGATGAAACAGGCTTCTGCCGATTTCCCGGCTTTGCTTGTACAGCAGAAGCTGAGGATAGGCATCCTGGAAAATCAACGAGTTGCTTCGTTCGAGGAACATAAATAAGTGCTCCGCCTGATCCTCGGAAACCAGCCGCGGGATGAAGTCGCCCCGCAGATCGGTCATATTCCATCCAGCGTTGCGTGAAACCATATGGGCAAGAAAAGCCCAATGAAGCTCGGGATGGGCAAAATATATGGCGCGGTAGGCTTCCGTTCTCGTTAAGTTATTGCGGTTGGCTTCAGACGTTTCGCTGCGGATGCGCTCGATGATCCGCGTTTCATTGCGGTCTGCAGCAAACTGGCGAATCGGCGGCTGCAATAAAATCAAGCTTAATTCCCTGAATAGCTGCTGCTTTGTTTGAGGAGAGATGCTTAAAGATGAAGTCTGTCCCCACAGGCAGGCGAAAGCATGCCAAGCTGATTGTCCCAACAACGAAAGGCTTTCTGCGGCAGTGAGCAGCCATTTTAACGAGCGCTTTTCCGCCATCGCTCTTATCCTCCGATTTTCGTTATGTCGCTATGTTGTGAAGATCGGGGAAAAATATTCTTGGGAATTTGTTTGACAGAAGTCGAACGATGCGCTATAACAAAATAAAAACAGCAAGCCATGCTGATGATACAAAGGAGGAGAGAACTGTGCTAAAGGTGAGAGAGGAAGGCCAGTTTCAAGAGGCGATTACCGACAGCAAGCCCGTGGTTGCCGTATTCAAAACGACATGGTGCGGGGATTGCCGCTATTTGGACATGTTCATGGACGATATCGTCAAAAAGTACGAATCATCGCTGACCTTTATTGAGATTGACAGGGATGAACTGCCGGACCTGTGCTACGAGCTGAACATTCTTGGAATACCGAGCTTTGTCGTATTTAATGGTGGAAAAGAAATCACCAGATTTGTCAGCAAGCTGAGAAAAACGCAAGCCGAGGTCGAGCAGTTCCTCGACCGCTCGCTGGAAGTCGCCGGCGCAATGAACTAATGCGGTTATCCAAATATGTTGAACAAGGCTGCCTTTTGCGGATTCATCTGCAAAAGGGCAGCTTTCTTTTTTCACTGGCGCTGCTTCAGGAATGGCATTGCCGCCAAATAAACTATATAATGAAATTTGATTGATCAAAACCCTCGACAAAAAGAGAAGGTGTGGACGCGGTGATTAGGGGATTAAAATGGTTGGCAATGTTAGCAAGCATCGGAATGTTCATTGTTGTTCTGGATGGTGCATTGGTCACTAAACTGCAGGCGGGAAGAGGCTGCGGCAACGAGTGGCCGCTATGTCACGGCAAATTTGTTCCTGCCCATACTTTGGAATCGTTAGTCGAATACAGCCATCGGGCGGTATCAGGCGCCGTCGGGCTGCTTGTATTGTTAGTGACGTTTCTTGTGTTTCGTTTAATGAAAGACCGCATGGATGCCAAAATATATGCTCTCGGTGCCCTGTTTTTCACCATGCTGCAGGCGATTCTTGGCGCGATGGCGGTGATCTGGCAGCAATCCTCGGCGGTACTTGCTTTGCATTTCGGATTTTCGCTGATGGCATTCGCCTGTACGCTGCTGCTTGTAATTGTGCTCTGGCAGGCACCCGGCCGGGCTGATAATCAGAAGAATTCCGCCGTACCTGTGCCGCGTTCTTTGCGAAATTGGATCTGGTTTGCAGGCATCTACACGTATATCGTCGTATATCTCGGCGCTTTCGTCCGCCATACCCATTCGACAGGCGGCTGTTTGGGATGGCCGCTGTGCAACGGACAAGTCATTCCCGAGCTTTCCGGAGCGACGGGAATCGTTTTTATCCATCGAGTGGCGGCCGCTTTGCTGCTGCTGCTGATTTTGGGAATAACGATTTATACCCGGCGCAAGCTGAAGGCTTCACAAGAGCTTGGCAGGGCGATGGGCATTGCGCTTGTGCTGCTTGCCATGCAAATCCTAAGCGGAGCCTGGCTAACCTACGTGGTTACCAACAACGACGTTTATATTTTCGCAAGCCTGCTTCATACCATGATTATTTCAGGCTTCTTCGGCACAATGAGCTATGCCGTCGTGAAAGTCTGGCAGTTGGAACGGATTTATTCATTTTCGGCTTCTGGGAGTGGTAAACGCAATGCATCATAATCTTCGCGATTTTATAAGCCAGCTTAAAGCTGAAAAAGAGCTGGTGGAAATTCAGACCCCGGTCGATCCTTATCTGGAGCTTGCCGAAATTCACCGCAGAGTGATTGAAGAAGGGGGACCGGCACTGCTGTTCACCAATGTAAAAGGCAGCGGATTTCCCGTTGTCACCAATCTGTTCGGGACGAGCCGCAGGGTGGAGATGGCCTTCGGACCGAGGCCGGAGCAGCTTGTAAAGCGGCTGGTGTCTGCGCTGGACACGCTGCTGCCGCCTTCGCCGCGAAAGCTTTGGCAGCAAAAGGGACTGATACGGGATGTGATGAAGGTCGGAACCAGGCGCGTTCCCGCATCAAAGGCACCCGTATTGGGCAGGCTTCAGCATCCGCCTGAACTGTCCAAGCTTCCCGTCTTAACCTGCTGGCAGGAGGACGGAGGTCCGTTTATCACGCTGCCGCTAGTATACACCGAGCATCCGCAGTCGCATCAGCACAACCTTGGAATGTATCGGGTGCAGATTTATGATGACCGTACCACGGGAATGCATTGGCAGATTCATAAGGGCGGCGGTTTTCATTACCACGAGGCGGAGCTAAGGAACGAGCCGCTGCCGGTGACGGTGTTTCTGGGCGGGCCGCCCGCACTGATCGCCTCGGCGATCGCTCCTGTTCCGGAGCAGCTCCCCGAACTGATGCTTGCTTCCTTGATTTTGGGCAATAAATTAAACCTGACGGACAATCCGCGGGGCGGACACCGCCTGATCGCGGAAGCGGAATTTGCCATCAGCGGCCGAGTGGCTCCACATGAGCGCAGGCCGGAAGGGCCTTTCGGGGACCATTACGGCTATTATTCGCTGACGCACGATTTTCCGGTTTTCCATGTCGATCACATCTGGCACCGCAAGGATGCGATTTACCCGGCAACGATCGTGGGTAAACCCCGGCAAGAAGACTATTTCTTCGGCGAATTTTTGCAAAACTTGCTTTCTCCGGCCTATCCGCTGGCGCTTCCAGGCGTCAAGTCGCTATGGGCTTATCCGGAAACAGGCGTCCATCCGCTGGCATCGGCGATTGTCAGGGAAAGCTATAGCAGGGAGGCGTTGAGTACGGCGTTTCGCATTCTCGGGGAAGGCCAGCTTACACTGACAAAGTTCCTTATCGTGACTGACCGAACGCTTGATTTGGGGAAATTTGCGGACTTGCTGGAGACGGTACTCGAGCGGTTCGACCCGCATCATGATCTGGTCATCCTTGGAGAAACCTCGCATGATACTTTGGATTATACCGGTTCGCGGCTGAATCACGGGAGCAAAGCCGTGTTGATCGGCGTCGGCGATCCGGTACGCACGCTGCCGGCTTCGTATGAAGGCGGAGCGCTTCCCGGTGTCCGCCAGCTTGCCGTTTACTGCAGAGGCTGCTTGGTCGTATCCGGACCGTCTTACGAGCAGGATCCGCAGTTTGCAGAGGGTCTGCTGCGGGCGGTGGGACAACCGCTTCAGGCCTGGCCGCTGATTATCGTCGCCGACGATGCGCGGATTGCCGACAGCCAGAGCGCTTTCCTGTGGACGGTGTTTACCCGGTTCAATCCGGCTGCGGACATCTATGCGGCTTTTAAGGCCGAGAGCCATCACTTATCCTACCGGCTTCCAATTATCATCGATGCGCGAATGAAACCGGGGTACCCGGACGAACTGTTCCCTAGAGAGGATATTGTCCAGCGGGTTTCCTCCCGTTGGAAAGAATATTTCCCCAACTCCTTATAGAGGATGTACTTTTTGAACACGCACTTATAAAAGAAATTGAGGTGAGCGCTTGTTTGAGCCGCTGGAAGTTCCCGGAGATTACCGTCAGGAGCCGATGCGTTCGGCCGTTGCAGAGATCGAAGCTTATCGCCGCAAGCTGCGGGAGCATTATAAGACCAAGCCTGAAGTTCCTCCTTTGATGATTCGGCTGGAGATGTGGGCGGATGGATTGATCGATGCTCTGAATGAGTTGGCGATCAGCCGCTTTTATTGCCGCGAATACCGCAAAGCAATCATCCACCCTTCCGTGGAAGCGATGGATGAAAAGGAAAAGGAAGCTTACAGGCTGCATGTGTACTATTACAAAAATGCTTTCATTCGCGTGTTTTCCGTTCTCGACAAGCTGGGGTATTTTCTTAATCACCTATTTGAGCTCAAGACGGAAAAAATCAAGGCACGCTATTCCTATTTTACGGTTCTGCGGCAAATGCACAACAACAAGGTGCACGATGAACTGGAGCAGCAGCTGTTTGATTTAAAGATGAAATATCAGGCTGCACTTAACCGCTTGCGGCAAAGGCGGAATTTGGAAATCCATGCCATCAATGTGGAAATGCTTGACGATTTGAACGGCATTTCCAGACGTTTTTCCGACCATAGCCGGATCGAGCCGCTGGACGACAATATCAACGATTTGGAGCTCGGCTATGAAATGGTGTGCCTGTCCTTGCGGACAGCGTTTCATTACTGCACCGGACTATATAAAGGACATTAAAAGATATTCGGGTTCATATCGATGAATATCGGAAGGGATTTCTGTTTTGGATTCGATGACAGCGAACGGACCCATATCCCCGCCCGTCAAGAGCTGCCTACGTTCTCAATAGGAAGGGGCTGCCCCAGGTCATGTATGACTTTTGGGTCAGCCCCTTTACATTTTTGATGAGCCGAAATCAAAATACCTGAACGACTTCTTCGACACCTTCAACCTCTTCAAACAAAGCTCTTTCGATACCTGCTTTCAAGGTGATGGTGGAACTTGGGCAGCTGCCGCAGGCTCCCATCAATCTTAACTTGACGATGCCGTCCTCCACGTCGACAAGTTCAACGTCTCCTCCGTCACGCTGCAGGAATGGACGCAGCTTATCTAAAACCTCCAGCACTTCGTCATACATCGTGCTTGCAGTTTGTTCGCTCATTTGCCTCAACTCCTTTCTTTATTATATTATATATCATTGAGAAACAATTTCAATTGGGCAATGCGGATTCAGCGAGATTTTCTCGCACGGAAGGTGGAAATAGACGGCATTATGCGACCGATCATCGAATTTTGCACCAATAACATGCATCACGGCACAGAAAAAATCATGAAAAAGCTGGAGGGCAATCCGGATTTTG
This sequence comes from uncultured Caryophanales bacterium, assembly GCA_964514665.1. Classification (GTDB taxonomy): domain Bacteria; phylum Bacillota; class Bacilli; order Paenibacillales; family KCTC-25726; genus CAZESH01. Next base: position 3,425 of record CAZESH010000117.1, on the reverse strand, counting down.
ATGTAATCGAATACGGCTGCCTGGGAAATTGCGGACAATGTTATGCCGAGCCTTACGCATTGGTCAATGGTGAAATCGTCGCTGCTGAAAGCTGTGATGCGTTGTATGATGAAATTATCAAGGCACTTGACAAAGAAGAAGACCCCTTTGCATTTATTGACGATCTCGACGATTCCGATTAAGTTTTATCCAAAATGCCGCTTGGACATCCAAAGCACGCCGCTCTTCAGAACCCGCGGCACTTTTCCGGTCATCAGCATCGTTTTCTTGCCCATCAAACCGAAGCCGGCATTTTTCCCCAAGGAGCCGAGAACGCCTTTCAGCTTGATTTTTCCGAGCTCGGCGGTTTTCCCCTGCAATTCCGCTTCAATCACTTCGGCCACCTGTTTGCCCTGAGCTTCGGCAAGCTGTCCGCTCGGAGAAAAGGGAAGACTGGCACAGTCACCTACCACATAAACATCGGGATGCTGCGGGATCTGATGAAGCTTGTTCAAGGTCACCCTTCCTTGCACATCCTTGGGCAGGTCAAGCCGCTGAACCAGCTCATTGGGCTGAATACCCGCCGTCCAAACGGTGGCGTCGCTGAACATTTGCTTGCTTTCGGAATATAACACATCTTTGTCAATGCGGATCAATGAAGTATGCGAGCACATCTCCACATCGTGCCGTTCAAACCAATCCCGCACATAGGAAACAAGCTTGTCGGGAAAAGTGGATAAAATGCTCGCGCCGCGGTCAATAATACGGATGTTCAAGTCGGACCTGCTTTCGCGAAGCTCGGCTGCAATCTCTACACCGCTTAATCCGCCTCCCACAATGGTCACTTGTCCATACGGTTTGATGTTGCATACGTTTTGATAGGTTTTTCTTGCTTGTGACAAGGATTGCACACTGTTGGTATACAGATCGGCGCCTGGAATTCCATGATACTTGTCGGTGCAGCCAAGAGCAATGATCAGCCTGTCGTAGTCCAGCTTTTCCTCTCCGATCGAGACCGTTTTTGTGTCAAGATCGATAGCGTCGACTTCGCCAAACTTCATGCTGACCGGGGAATTTTTTTCGAAATCATAATGCACACGAATGTCCATGTCGGAAATCGTGCCTGCGGCAAGCGCGTAATATTCAGTTTTTAATCCTTGATATGGCAAGCGGTCGACCAAGGTAATCTCGACGTCATCCGGCAGCGAACTTCCCGCCAGCTCCTTGGCCGCTGTCAATCCCCCGTAGCCTCCGCCGAGAATGATGATTTTTCTCATTTCTGCAATAATCCTTTCTGAGATGAATGTGCTTTGCTTGTCACTGTTCCGTATTCTTAGTGTGCCATAGAAATGGGGAACTATCGAAAAATAAATTGGGATTCACGGGATCGTTGCCGATCCAAAATGTAAAATGCATATGCGGTCCGGTTGAGAATCCGGTTGTTCCGACAAGTCCGATGATTTGTCCTGCCTTGACCTCGTCCCCGGCACTCACCAGCAATTTTGACATATGCGCATACTGGGAAAACAAATTCATTCCGTGATCGATGTAAACGGAATTTCCCGTCAAATACAAATAGTCGGCCAGAACGACCTTGCCCGCATTGGTTGCTCTAACGGGCGTTCCCTCGGGCACCGCCAAATCCACGGCACGGTGGCTTCCGTCGAACTTGCCGTTGACATAGCGGGTGAAACCGTAAGGAGTGGTCAATACCGCTCCATCCACCGGTTTAATGAAGGAATCCGTAAAAAGGAAAGTGGCGGCGGAATGGCTCCTCGCAGCGTTGATTTTTTTCTGGTCCGCTTCAATCCGCTGAACATTCTGCTTCATCGCTTCCTGTTCTTTGGTAACATGAAGCCGCTGGATTTTGAAATCGGCCTTCAATACCGTCAGTTTTTCTGCTCCGACGGTGTATACGCCCGGTTTGGCGCCAATGCTGACCGGAAGCAGGGCGTAGTAGCCGTTCATAAATTTTTGCAGCGGGTAGGTTTTACCCTGCCAGGAAATTTCAGCTTTATTTTTCGACCTCACCATAAACGCGTCTCCCTGATAGACCCGATCGGGAATCAGCGCATAGTCAGAGGCCAGGATTTCGTCTTTAAGCAGGTTATGGTTAAATCTGTCCGCCTCGGCCTTGGCCATACTCGCCGCCTCTTCGGCATCGATCCTGGCCTGCTCTGCTTCGACCGCGGCTTGCTGATCAACAGCAGCGGTGAACGTACCCCAAAGCAGCATCAAAGACATGATCCAGTTCATTATGCAAATTCCTTGATGACGTTATAGAACGTATCCCGTTCTACAGCAGTCCGGTTCGCCCCCTGGATCAGCCAAATGATCTCATCCTTGGTCAGCCCGGAAGGAGACTTGGCTCCTGCGGAGTGGCTGATGCGCTCCTGCACGATCGTGCCGTGCACATCGGAAGCGCCAAAGGTCAAGGCGATCTGTGTAAGCTCTGTACCGAGATTGATGAAATACGCTTTAATATGTTGAAAGTTATCCAGCATCAGCCGGCTTATAGCGATCGTTTTTAAGTTGTCGTAGGCGGAAACCCGACGTTTGATGCTGGTCAGCGATTTGGCCGGCTGCACCGAATTCGGAATGAACACCATAAAGCCGCCCGTTTCATCCTGCAGCTCCCGCAGCTGGATCATATGCTCGAGGCGTTCCTCCAACGTTTCAATCGAGCCGTAAAGCATGGTGGCATGCGTCTTCATTCCCAGCTGGTGGGCCGTGCGGTGAACATCGAGCCACTGTTGGCTGGTGGCTTTTTCAACATGCATTTTATCGCGGTAGCGCTCAGAAAGGATTTCTGCTCCGCCCCCCGGCATCGTGCTTAAGCCGGCGTTGATCAAATCTTGCAGCACTTCTTTGTAGCTTTGTCCGCTTAATCTGGAGAAAAATTCGATTTCGGCAGCGGTATGGGCCTTGATCGTGACATCGGGAAATTGCTGCTTTAAAGCCTGAATGCAATCGAGAAAATATTGGAAGGAAACCGTTTGGTTATGCCCGCCGGTAATGTGAAATTCCCGCATTTCCGGGTGGAAATGCTGTTCTACATACTTCACCATTTCCTCGGGGCTGATCGTATAGGCGCCCTCTTCGCCGGGATCGCGGCGGAAATGGCAGAAGGAGCAGTGATCCTCGCATACATTGGTAAAATACAGGCTCATATTCTGAATGAAATATACCTTTTTCCCGTTCTTTTTAAGATTGACTTCATTAGCAAGCTGTCCGATGGACAGGAGATCGTCTGATTCGTACAAAAATAAGCCGTCTTCTTTGCTCAATCGGATCCCGTTTAGTACCTTTTCACGTATTTCCGCCATTTTCTTCTGCGGAAAGGTCAGGGTTGCGCCCATTTTGGTTCCTCCTTTGTTCAACTCTAATAAGTGCGGATTACATGATAGAGCGTGTCTCTTTCCGTCGGAATGCGGCCGGCTTCCTTG
>CAZESH010000116.1:0-11768 GCA_964514665.1 uncultured Caryophanales bacterium | reverse complement strand
ATTTAAAATAGCATTCGCCGCGACGATTGCCGTTCTACTATGGGTTCAGATGCTTGTTCCTGCAGCAGCAGTGGATACAACCCTGCAGCAGACGGGTCATCAAGCTGTTCAGCCTGCGCAAAACGCTTCTTGGATTATCGGCTGGGAATCCGATCCGACAGACCAACTGAAGCCATTCAGCAAAGTGATTCGCAGCCACCCCGATTCTCATATCACCGTTGCCGCACCTCTTAGCGGAATGAATGAGGCGGAGTGGCTGAAGCGAGTGAAAAGCTGCGAAGGCATTCGTTTTGTGCAGCCGAATCAGGAAGTCACCCTTTCGGCTCCTGCAGCCCAGCAGCCCTCAGGAATTCCTAACGATCCGCTGTTGGGGGCGCAAAAATATTTAAAGCAAATTCATATGAATGATGCATGGAAATTAGCGGTCGGAATAAAATCGCTTACAGTCGCGATTGTCGATACCGGAGTGGATTTCAATCACCCCGATCTAAAAGCGAACCTGCTTAACGGAATCAACATTCTTGATCCCGGTACACCGCCTCAGGACGACAACGGGCACGGAACCAACGTTGCTGGGGTGATAGCAGCCATTGGCAACAACAAGCAAGGAGTAGCGGGAATTGTTTCCCATGTGAAGATCATGCCGGTCAAGACGATAGGCGCCGATGGTCGCGGGGATGAGGACCAATTGGGCCAGGGAATTCGCTATGCGGTGGATCACGGAGCCAAAATCATTCTGCTGTCTTTGGGCATGAACAGGAGCTCCCTTTATATGCGGGAGATTGTGCAATATGCAGAAGACAAAGGGGTATTGATGGTTTCGGCCTCCGGCAACGAGAACAACAATGTGAAATACCCTGCGGCTTACCCGACCGTATTGGCAGTCGGCGGAATAAACCCGGACAACACAGCGGTACGGGAATCCAATTACGGACCGGAGCTGGATATCGTTGCGCCATGGACCGTCTTTACGACTGCTTTGGGCGGTGACTATATTTACAATCAAGGGACTTCCATGGGGGCTCCACAGGTTGCCGGCGTGGCTGCGTTGTTGTGGGAAAAATATTCGGAGCTTAAACCGTACGAAGTGCGGAACATGATTCGCCAAACTGCCGAGGACGTCGAAGCCAAGGGTTGGGATCCCTATACCGGATACGGTCTGCTGCGTGCCGATCGCGCGCTTTCCTTGAAGTATCGAAGCGATTTTTATGAGCCGAACGATTTGATGGCGACGGCAAAGGCTTTTCCGGTGGATACGATGATATTTGGAGAAATCAGCAAAGCATCGGACAAGGATTGGTTTTTTGTCGATGCTCCTTATGACGGGAGCATTTCCTTGACCATGACCTCCGCCAATGAAAACAGCGCCAATATAGCCTTAGGCGTTTACACAGCTAAGAACAAAAACACTAAAACCTATAGCGATATCCTGAACCGCACAGTGAGCATTCCCGTGAAAAAAGGGCGTTATTATGTGCAGTTGGCTGTCGGCGACCAGAAGCTGCACCATCCGCTGGTCTATAAATTCACGAGCAGCTTTCATATCTATAGAGATCCCTTTGAAGAAAATGACAAGCAGTATCAAGCGTTCGTATTGCCAACCCGCTCGCAAACGATAACAGGCACCTTCGATCATAACAATGACCGAGATTGGTATATGTTGAATATTACACACTCGGGAACATTGAGTCTTGTCGCATCCACGAATACAGGGCGGATGGATCTCGCGGTAAGCCTGCAAAAAAGCGATACAAAACCGATAGTGGAGGATAACAATTCCGACGGCGGATCGGAAATACTTCCGGATAATGCTCCGAACATCGATGTTACACCGGGGAAATATTATATTTTGGTAGAAAACCGCATTTACGACAAACCGCCTGCTTATCCCGTTACCGGGGAGTACAAGCTGAAGATTAATTACAATATGAAATTTATCGATCCGAATGAACCGAACAATAAGTTTTATCAAGCGGCAGCGATGTCTCCGGATACTCCTTATCTGGGTGTAATCGATCAAGCTTCGGATATCGACTGGTACTCGTTCAGCTCAAACGGAAAGGATCTGACGAGGATTGCGCTGGAGCAAATTCCACAAAATAGAGTGATGTCGCTGTCTCTTTTCGATGAAAATCAAAAGCAGCTGGCCATCAACGTCAACATGCTGGGCAAGGACAGATTGACATTGGAACGTCTTCTTCCGCAAGGCACCTATTATATCCGGATAACATCGGATTTTCCTTTCCAAAATCAGATGTACCACTTGATTTACCACAGTACACCGGTGAAAGCAGGATTTCAAGACATCGCCGGACATTGGGCGGAAAAAGGCATAGTGGCGCTTGCCAACAAGCATGTTATAAACGGATACCCGGATTTCACCTTCCGTCCTAATGCGGATATAACCCGTGCCGAAGCAGTGACGGTAATCGCTCAGGCATTTCACTTAACCAAGGAGGCTAGCGGCAGCTTCACTGATGTTTCCTCCAATTATTGGGCATCTCACTACATTGCCAGAGCCAAGGCGGCGGACATCATATCGGGCTATGACGACGGAACGTTTGCACCCGATCAGAAAATTTCCCGGATGGAAATGGCGGTGATGCTTGCCCGTGCCTTAGATCTGCAAGGGATCCAGTCACAGGGGCAGGTGTTTTCCGACATTAGCGGGGACGAGCGGGGTGCAGACTTAATCAAAACGCTGAAACAAAAGGGCTGGATATCCGGATTCGAAGACGGAACGTTTCGCCCTAAGCTGCCGGCAACCCGTGCCGAATTTGTTTCCATGCTTTACCGGGCAACGACCAATTAAGAAGGTGTGAAACTCAATGAATATTTGGAATCCGTCGCTGATCGCGGCTAAATACGTCGGCATTGCGCAAATTGCCCTTGTCTTGGTATGTGTGGCTCTAGCTTGGTGGGCGCTGCAAAACGTGCGCTGGGATTTGTTTTTGAAGCATCCTTCAAGTCCCCAGGCCAAAACGCTGTTGATCTTGCTGTCTCTTGTGATCGGTTACGAAGCGGCACGTTTTATATTTGAATATTTCAGCTGGTCGATTTCTTTGCGCATGCTTTTTTAGAGGATCATTTTAGAGGATCTTGGCAATTTTACTGGGGTTTTTTCCTTTTCAGTTCGCATCTTGTACCCGAATAACTTACGCCGCAAATGCGAACAATGGTTAGTACAACCCTACAAAATCTCAAGTTACGTTCGAATGATGTATTGTTTTTCCACTACGCTCGCAACGGGCTGGCAATAGACAATACGGCTTGAGCGAATCGGAAACGCGGAGGGAAGAAAATGAATAAAATCATCGTCCGCGGCGGTAAAAAGTTAACGGGCAGAATAAAAGTAAGCGGGGCAAAGAATGCGGTTCTTCCGATTATTGCCGCTTCCATTCTTGGTGAAACGGGGGAAAGCTTTATTCATGAGGTTCCTCTGTTGGATGACGTAATCACCATAGGCAAAGTTTTGGATGCATTAGGCGTGATGGCAGTATACAAAGAGGAAACCATCCGTGTGAATGCGCAGAAACTGGTTTCCAATGTGGCGTCGTACGAATGGGCGCGCAAAATGAGAGCCTCTTTTTTGGTAATGGGTCCTTTGTTGGCCAGAACCGGATATGCCCGCATCGCGCTGCCCGGAGGATGCGCCATCGGAACCCGTCCCATCGATCAGCATTTGAAAGGCTTTGAAGCGATGGGAGCGGAAATTGAACTGGGCCAAGGTTATATTGAGGCCAGTGTTTCCGGCAAATTGCAGGGGGCCAAGATTTACTTGGATATTCCCAGTGTAGGGGCTACGGAAAACATCATGATGGCAGCAACGCTCGCCGAAGGGTGTACGATTATAGAAAATGCCGCCAAAGAGCCGGAGATTGTCGATCTGGCCAATTTTTTGAACGCGATGGGAGCCAATGTGAAGGGCGCCGGAACCGGCGTTATCCGCATAAGCGGAGTGGAAGCTCTTCATGGAGCCGATCACACCGTGATTCCCGATCGCATTGAAGCGGGTACATTTATGATCGCCTGCGCCGCCACCGGTGGAGATATATGGATTGAGGGCGTGATTGGCGACCACTTGCGTCCGGTTATTTCCAAGCTTCAAGAAATGGGCGTGGCGATCAACGAAACCGATAGCGGATTGCATGTTCGAAGCGATCGGCCGCTTTATGCGGTGGATGTCAAAACGCTGCCCCATCCCGGATTTCCCACCGATATGCAAGCACCCATGATGGCTTTGCTATTGTGTTCCAATGGAACGAGTGTGATCACTGAAACCGTTTTTGAAAATCGTTTTATGCATATCGAGGAATTGAAAAAACTGAATGCTTCCATTAAAGTTGAGGGTTGTACCGCAGTTGTGACCGGCAATGCAAAGCTTAGAGGAGCAAAGGTGTGCGCAACCGATTTGCGCGCCGGAGCTGCTCTGATTGTTGCAGCGCTTGCAGCCGAAGGCGAAACGGAAATTACCGGCATTCATCATATCGATCGCGGTTACGCCGATATCACCGATAAGCTTCAGGAATTGGGAGCGGAAATTTTCCGCATTCGGCATGAAGAATTCGAAGAAAATCAGCAAAGGGATTTTGGCCTTCTTTCCATTCAACCTACATTGGCATAGTTAATCCTTCAAAGAAGAATCGTCCCAGCCGGACGGTTCTTCTTTTTGCTGCGGATTATTTATTTTGAGAGTCTTTCAAATCCGTTCTACCAATTTTCTCTTCCTCATAAGATAAGATAAGTCCGCAGAAAGACATTTTATCGCGAAGGACAGCAAAAACGGGTGGAGGAAACTCACGGTGAACAAACGAAAAATGGCAGCATGGATTTTCATCGGCGCAAGCTTCCTGCTTGTCGTGATGCTGATTATTCCTGTTATTCTAGTGGAAAAAGGCGGGTATACTCAGAGGATTTCAGAATCTCAAACTACGAAAATCCAATTATCCGATGCGCCGCCGATTATTCCTGTCTTTATTTCCAAAGACCATCAAGTGGAGAAAATCCCCCTGGAGCAATATGTCAGAGGCGTGGTGGCTGCGGAAATGCCGGTGGAATTTGAGTTGGAAGCGTTGAAAGCGCAGGCGATCGCGTCAAGAACCTTCATCATCCGCAGATGGATGGACGGAGCGCCTGACAATATTCCGGTTAAAGGTGCTTTGGTAACCGATCAGGTATCAGACCAGGCCTTCAGTTCTCTCGATCAGATCAAAAAGGAATGGGGCCCCGACTTTAACCGCAATTTGGCCAAAATCAATCAAGCCGTGCTGGAAACGAGAGGGTTGATCCTTACCTACCAGAAAAAACCGATCATGGCTGCATTCTTTTCTACAAGCAACGGCTACACGGAGAATTCGGAAGACTATTGGTCCACTTATATTCCTTATCTGCGCAGCGTCTCCAGTCCATGGGACAAAGAGGGTTCTCCCAAATACAAGGCAGACGTCACCTATTCCATTCCTTATGTTCTGGATAAGCTGGGATTGAAGCAGAGCGGAAAGGATGAGCTGCAAATGCAGATCGAAGCATGGACAGAGGGGCATCGGATCAAATCGATTCGCATCAACAACCAACTGTTCAGCGGACGCGAGGTAAGAGAAAAGCTGGATTTGAATTCATCGCAATTTAGCTGGAAAATCATAGGCGGGAAAATAGATTTTACCACCACCGGCTACGGACACGGTGTCGGCATGAGTCAATGGGGTGCGGATATGCTTGCCAAGCAGGGGAAGAAAGCGGCGGATATTCTTACATACTATTATACGGGAATTAAAATCGAGCAAATCGGGAATATAGCAAACCGCTTATAAAAACTTTTAAATCATAAGATCTGATAAGGTATAAAAGAATCACTTCTGGTAACAATGGTTACTGAGGTGATAGGAACTATGAATGATAACAAAGTAAACAAGGAAGTCAAAGACGTTCCGGTACAGGGCGAACCTTCTAAATCTGCAAAAGAAGCGATCCCCGCATCTGCTACCGGAATAAGAAAGATTCTGTCGAGGAAGTGGGCTTTTCCGGCAGTGTACATGGCAGCGGCAGCAATTATACTAACCTTGATGTGGGTCTATCAGGATGCCGGTAACAAGGCGCCGACCACAGCCGGAGAAAAAGTCAATGTCACGCAGAACCAAGGCCAGACGGGAACAGTGGATTCTTCAGGAAAACAGCCTGACAATGCATTGAGCGTAAATGCCAAGGCGGAAACCATGAAATGGCCCGTAACCGATCGAAAAGCTGTCGAGGTAGTCATGCCGTTCTATGACAATGAGGCAAGCAGCGAGCAGCGTCAGTCGGCCATGCTGGAGTACAACAATTCGTTTATGCCAAGCACGGGCATCTCGTTATCGCAGCAGGACGGCAAAATCTTTGATGTCGTCGCGGCGATGAGCGGGAAAGTCACCCGGGTAGCCAATTTGCCGCTGGTCGGCAATGTTGTCGAGATCACACATGACAACGGGTTAAAAACCGTGTATCAAAGCTTGACCGAAGTATCGGTGGCCGAAGGCGACCAAATCAAACAAGGCGATGTGATCGCCAAGGCCGGTCGCAACGAGCTGGAAAAGGCGCAGGGTGTACATTTGCACTTTGAAATTCTGCAAAATGACAAGCCGGTCAATCCGGAAAAATGGATCGCAGTCAACAAATAAAAAAAACTCGCACAGAATACAATTAGGAAAAAGGAGGGCGCTGCCCTCCTTTTTCTTTTGGCCCAAACCGATTCACGTGCAATCAGAAAAAAGCCGAAAAAAGCATGTACAACAAAGAAAAAGCGAGAAATTAAGCTTGTCATGCTCGGAAACAAAGAATATATAGGTTCTCCCCTCATATAATGTACCAAACTATCTCGAGTAGGGAGGCGAGGGGCGTGCACGATTACATCAAAGAGCGAACCATAAAAATCGGTCGCTGCATCGTTGAAACAAAGCATACGGTTCGCACAATAGCAAAGGAATTTGGCGTTTCCAAAAGCACGGTGCACAAAGACTTGACGGAAAGACTGCCCGAAATCAATCCGGAATTGGCCAATCAAGTAAAAACCATCCTTGAATATCACAAATCGATTCGGCATTTAAGGGGAGGGGAAGCCACCAAAATCAAATATAAAAAGAAGAAACAAAAGCCGCTTGAGTCCAGTTTGGTTTCCGCCCAATCGTGAAAAGCGCAGCCATCCCGAACAAAAAATCTAGTTGAAAAATGTAGAAATAAGAGGAATTATGGGGTTCTGTATCGAAAAGTATATTTGTAAAATATAACTTGAGATGATTGAACCAATCGCACTTTTTGTTGGTCTCATTGTTCGGGAGGAACGGTTCATATGCTTGGAAAAGATATCGGCATAGACTTGGGAACAGCCAATGTATTGATTCACGTGAAGGGACGCGGCGTGGTATTGGATGAACCGTCGGTCGTTGCGATCGAGAACGACACGAAGCGAGTATTGGCTGTCGGTGAGGAAGCGCGCCGGATGGTCGGACGTACTCCCGGGAATATTATTGCGATCAGACCGCTTAAGGATGGCGTGATCGCAGATTTCGAGATTACGGAAATGATGCTTAAGCACTTTATCACCAAAGTGGGCGGAAAACAATGGTACAGCCGCCCCAGAATTTTAATCTGCGCACCGACCAACATTACATCGGTGGAACAAAAGGCGATTCGCGAAGCAGCAGAAAAAAGCGGTGCCAAGGAAGTTTTCATGGAGGAAGAGCCGAAAGTGGCTGCAATCGGAGCCGGCATGGATATTTTTCAGCCGAGCGGCAACATGGTGGTAGATATCGGAGGCGGAACAACGGATGTGGCTGTTTTGTCCATGGGCGACATAGTCACTTCCTCTTCGATTAAAATTGCCGGTGACAAATTCGATGCGGCGATCATGAAATACATTAAAAATAAATACAAACTGCTGATCGGAGAAAGGACCTCCGAGGATATAAAAATTCGCATAGGAACCGTATATGAAGGAAGACATGAGGAAATCGATATCCGCGGAAGGGATATGGTCACCGGTCTTCCGCTTACGGTTTCCATTTATTCCGATGAAATCCGGGAAGCTTTATGGGATCCGGTTGCCAATATTATCACTTCGGCCAAAACGGTATTGGAAAGAACGCCTCCAGAGCTTTCCGCCGATATCATTGACCGCGGCGTGATTTTGACAGGCGGCGGTGCGCTGTTGAACGGATTGGATCAATTGATGGCTGAAGAGTTGAAGGTTCCCGTACTGATTGCCGAGGATCCGATGCACTGTGTAGTCAAGGGTACCGGCATCATGTTGGACAACCTGGATAAAGTTGTGAAGAGGAAAATTTAATTTGCTATTCAAGATGATTCCGGCTTTGCCGATAATGATATAAAAAGCTTCTCCCAGGAGATGAAGGACATTGATTCGTGGCTTGTATACCGCAGCTGCAGGCATGATAGCCGAGCAAAGAAAACACGATACCATCACCAATAATATCGCCAACCTGAACACGCCGGGCTTTAAGCAGGGCAATACGCAGTTTAGATCGTTTCCGGAAATGATGCTTTACCTGATAAACGGGGGAGCAGGCGAGCCGCCGAAGCCAATCGGCCGCATTCAGAACGGCGTTTTTGCCGAAGAAAATGTGATCGGATTTTCTCAAGGGGATATGCAGGAAACGAAGAACCCTACGGATTTCGCCATCGTCTCCAATATTCAAGTTCAAGATAACCAGCAAAACAATATTCCGTTTGACGAAAAAGGGCAGTTCGTGACTCCGCAGGGGACGGTGATTTATCAGCCGCAGGCATTTTTCACCGTGGCTTCGGAAGCCAACCCCCAGGAAATCAAATATACGCGCAACGGTTCCTTTCAAGTGAATCAAGCAGGATATCTGGTCACCTCATCAGGCTATCGGGTGCTTGGAGTGAACGGGCAGCCGATTGTAATGGACAGGCAGATAGGGGACATCAAGGTGCTTCCGGACGGAAGCTTTGCGGATCCGTCGAACGGACAGCTGATTCAAGATGCCAACGGCAACGATGTGAAGCTGTTTCTGTCGCAAATCGATAATCCGAATCAATTGATTCCACAAGGCAACGGGGTATGTATTGAACCCTGCCCAATCGAAGAATCCGCCGGCTCCTGTTGATCCTGCGTATATTTCCGTCAAGCAGGGCTTTATTGAACGCTCCAATGTGGATCCGACGCAATCGACGGTTGATTTGATGACGGCGATGCGGGCTTATGAAGCCAACCAAAAGGTGATTCAATATTATGATCGCAGCCTCGAAAAGGCTGTTAATGAGATAGGCCGAGTATAAGGAAAACAGAACAAGAATGAATACAGAAAAAGATGGAGGTAGATCCGCTTGAACCCTTCCATGATCATTGCCTCGACATCCATGCAGGGACTGCAGCAAAAGATGGATGTGCTGGCGGGGAATATTGCCAACGTGAATACCGACGGATTCAAGCGCAAATCGGTTTCTTTCGATGATTTGTTGAATTCGATCAAAGCCCAACCGCAGCAGTTTCTCCAGCCGGGCAGAAAAACCGGCTTGGGCTTGCCGGGTGGCTGGGGTTCAAGGGTCAGCTCGGTTCAGTTGGACATGTCCGAAGGCGCCTTGAAAATGACGGGCAATCCACTGGATCTTGCGATTGAAGGCGATGCGCTGTATGAGGTGGACTTGCTCCTGCCCGATCAAAACGGTGCGGCGCAGAAAGCCTGGACGCGCAATGGCGCCTTTCAACTGTCTCCTGTTGCCGGAAATCCCGATCAGGTGCAGTTGACCACTTCACAAGGTTATGTTGTAATGGGTATAGATAATAACCCGATCACGGTTCCCAGAGGCTATGACGTTTCCGTAAGCCCCCAAGGGGTGGTTTCAGCCAAGCAGGCGGGAAACAGCAGCGGTGAATCGATTGAAGCGGGACAAATCAAATTACAGCGCGTGCTTCGTCCGCAGTTGTTGCAGAATCTCGGCGATAACCTATACAGCGTGGATCCGAACAACCTGAACAATGCATTAAGGCCTGTGGATTTCAACGCCAATGACCCGACACTTCAGCCGGTCGCGGTCAGACAGGGTTTTCTTGAAGGATCCAACGTTGATATGACCGAAGAGCTGACGGATTTAATGGTCGTGCAGAGGGAGTTCCAATTGAATGCGCGATCCATTCAATCGGCGGACACCCTGATGAATTTGGCCAACAACCTGCGCGGATAAAGGCTCGTGCTTAAAAGCAGCGGGGAGTCGTTTGAAATGCCTGAAGCAAGAGAGGATCAAAAGCCAAGAGAGAATCAAAAGCCAAGGGAAAACAAGAAGAAGCGGAGAAAGCCTTTGCCTCGTTGGGCAAATCTTACCCTGAACATTTCCAAAATCATAGCCATTCCTTTACTTAGTCTGATTGCCTTGTATGCCGGACTAGTCATCGGCTATTCCTATTTGGGGGGACAAAGCGCCTCCGATGTGCTTCACGTGTCTACATGGAAACATCTTTATGATCTTGTTTTTGCCCAATAACACAAGGATTTCCAATTTTGACTCCTTCCACCCGGGAAGGAGTTTAATTTTTATTTCCGACAATGTATAATGTATGAGAAATCTTAAAGGGGGGCGAGCGGGTATGAACTTGCCCAATTTGCTGACACTGTGCAGATTTGCTTTAATTCCCCTATACATCATGGTGTTTAGTCAAGGTTATCTCAAGCCGGCCTTGATGATCGTGCTTCTTGCAGGCGCTACCGATATATTGGACGGCTATATTGCCAGATCGAGAGGGCTGGTCACCCAAATGGGAGCCATGCTTGATCCGCTTGCTGACAAATCGATGATGTTGGCGGTGATCTTGTCGCTGCTGTTTACAGAAATGATTCCCTGGCAGGCTGCAGCGGCCATGTTCATTCGCGATGCCGGCATGATCGCTGGCTCGGCAATCTTTCATTTTCGCGGCAAAAAGACAGTGCCGGCCAATGTGTTGGGCAAGCTGACGACCGTATTATACTATCTGGCCATTTTGTTTATCGTGTATCGCTTGGAATTTGCTATCCGTTACTTGTGGTTTGTGATCTTCTTCTCGTTTTTGACATCCATCGTATATATAGTTGAATTCCGCGTTTTGAACGATAAGAGGGCGAACCAAAACGGATAGGAAAAAGAGCATATTTACAAGAACCGAAGTTCCGTGCAAGTATGCTCCCTTATATCAACCTTCACACCTGCAGATGTTGAAGGGACTTTTTTAGTGTAAGTATTTTTCACGTTTTTATTCACACGAATACGTTTGGAAAGGAGATTATAAATGGATATCAAACAAATTATGGAATTGATTCCGCATCGCCCGCCTTTTTTACTGATCGACAAGATTCTTGAGGTGGAAGAAGGCAAGCGCGCGGTAGGGATCAAAAATGTTACGATGAACGAACCGTTTTTCAGCGGTCATTTTCCCGGATATCCGGTTATGCCCGGCGTCCTGATTGTAGAGGCGCTGGCTCAGGTTGGCACGGTGGCGATACTTAAGGTAGAGGAGAATCGCGGGAAACTCGGTTTTTTTGCAGGCATCGATGAATTCCGTTTCCGCGGGCAGGTTTTTCCGGGGGATACCCTTCGTCTGGAGGTTGAGATCATTCGCCTTAAAGGCCCGATAGGCAAAGGCAAAGCAGTCGCAACCGTAGACGGAAAAGTCGTTGCGGAAGGCATTATCATGTTTGCGCTTGTTGAAAGGAGTGAATAATTGATGCGGCAGGCCAAGGACATTTTCCAAGCCTGGTTGAACGATAATTCGATAGACGAACAGA
>CAZESH010000115.1:0-11868 GCA_964514665.1 uncultured Caryophanales bacterium | reverse complement strand
TCGGAGATGTGTATAAGTGTCAGGTGCAGATGAAGCGGGTGATTCTGCATGCTGATATTGCCGATCCGGATGCGCACCCTGTCCCCCTGTTTGACTTCCATCGGGGATGTGGCGGGAAATTGTTTGCCGTTGAATGTGAATACATTCCAGCTCATCGATTCCGGATTGACATCATACGTTCCTTGAGGAACCTGCCCTTCCATGTACCCTTCCATACCGTTCATGCTGTCCATCTTCATTTGTTTCGCGCCTTCGTTGCCGTCTGCCGGATCCTGAAGCGACCACTCCTGCAATAGAATGCCGTAATCACGGTCCACTTTTTGAGCTTTCTGAGGTTCCGGCTTGGAGGGAAGAGAAATGAACATTCCGCTCAAACCCATCATTTCCTGTTTGGCGGGTTCCACATGTGAATGATACATAAAGGTGCCGGATTGTTTCACCGTAAATTCATAAGTGTAACTTTCCCCCGGTTGGACTGCTTTACCTGGCTCTGCACCGGGAACGCCGTCCATTTCGTTCGGCACAATCAAACCGTGCCAATGAATGCTGGTCGGTTCCGGCAGCCGGTTTGTGACTTCCACTTTTATCCGATCTCCCTGCCGGACAACAATGGTGGGGCCGGGAGTGCTCCCGTCATATCCCCAAGCGTTCATAAACACGCCCTTGGAAACTTCCTGTTTGACCGGTTCCGCCGTCAGTTTGAACACTTTAACGCCATCGACCGTTTCGTATTGGGCTTGCGGTATGTCGGGAGTGACAACTTTCATCTGCGCGCTTGCCAAAGCCGTCCGGTTATAATCCCATGTTGCCCAACCCCCTGTCAAGGCAGCAACAAGCACAAATAATGACAGCAGCATGATTCCTCTTCTCATTCTCTCTCCTCCTAGAATATGTTGCGAACAAGATCGATTATAGAAGGAGATTGTGGAGAAGTTGTGTAGGAATTCGACGTTTACATATTTTTCAAATCTGGTTCCATCTTCATTTATCCTTATTTTTCATCGCTAACTTGACCGCAATATAAACAACCGCTCCAAGTATGACAATATTGACCAGCCATCCGAAACCGAAGCCGCCCATCATGCCAAAAACCGCCGCCCATCATGGTAATCGCTCTTCTCTCTTTTGATTTCGGCTTCAGTATAGCTGAAATTTGTGAAGAAATGATGAAGTTGATTTTGATACTTAATTCATATGCATTTCACCCTTGGCCATCATCAAATGGTGACGAGGGTGATCAGCACCTGTAGCCATTAATCCGATGAAGCCCAAAGCTCTGATGTGATCGATTTCCTTAGGATCTTTCGCTGTTGCTGTGAGTTCAATTCCATTTTCAAGCTTTTTGTATGTAACGTGCCATTTGTCAAGCTTGCTCAAGGTCATATTCACATGAGTGGGAACCATCCGTTGAATGGCTTCCAACGTTCGCCCTTCTCCCGTTACGATCAGATCCAATCCGCCGGGAATGGTTTTCGATTCCACTTTGGAGTTCATTGTCAATTCGTTCATGTCAATCAAATGCTGCCTGAGTGCGGGAATATTGACCTTGCTCCAGTCCGTGTTTGGATCGTGATCCAAAATGTTCATAATTTTTTGAATCGTTCCGAACGCTTCTTGTCCAGGCATGGAAGGAACAGTATCGGATGAAGAATTATCGTTCATTTGCATGCTATGCTCGGCGGTTTGCATGTTTTGATGGAGTGCCTCATGATTCATGAGGTTTGAAACCTCTGCGTTTGCCCATAGGTGCATGCTGAATAATCCAACCAGAATACCGACAATCAGAATGGCGAAGCCAAAGATAAGTTTGCTGGATGTTTTCATGTTTTTCCTCCAATTTATAATCAAGATGAATGCATTCGATATTTGGACAGTGCTGAAACCAAATGCTGAAAACTGCTGATCAATTGCGGGTGTTCGGAATCCGGTATGTATTGCAGGAACTGTTCAATAAAGCGAATGGATTGCCGAGTTAATACATTTACTACGTCTTCCCCTTTTGGAGTGAGTGACAGAATAACCTCCCTGCGATTGTGAATATTTTGCTCCCGATGGACCAGACCGCTTTTAACCAACTGCTCTATGAGCCTGCTGACCGTACTTCTGTCGAGATTGAGTTTATCGGCAAGTTCAATCAAAGTTTGTCTGCTCGAATTAAGTTCTTGCATGGCAAGCACTTGTGAGACGGAGTAATCCGCGCCGCATGGAGTTCTCGATTTGTGAAGCAGTCCGAAGAGCCGGATGAAATCGTGAATCGATTTTCTGAAATCAACAAGCTGTGGTTCGTTCAAAGAATCCCCTCCTTTATATAATTGTATTATACATTAATTGTATAATGCAACAGTTTGAAAGTCGACCTTGGTATTAGTCCTGAGTGTCATAATCAGAACCAAATCGTTCTGCCTGACATAAACTGCAAAGACCCATTTATCAGGAGGATGCTGATGTGAGAATGCGACGTGAAGGAAATTTAACGATAAAGGCGCCATCCCGAAAATTCACAAAAAATAATGGAAACCAAGCGTGGAAATTTGTTTCTGCTCCCTCCTTGCATCCCATGAAGGTTAAGATAAACGTGAATAAACCGGGAACGGCTTCCGGCTTAATATTCGTTTCGCCATATACGGGTTTCGGGGAAAAGCTGATTGGTCAAACTGGATCATTGATCATGGATCAAGCAGGGAATCCTGTCTGGTTTCGACCGCTTGACAGCAGATATAAACAAAATACCGATTTTAGAGTACAATCCCTCAAAGGTCGACCGGTTCTTACCATGTGGCAAGGAACGATATCTGGTACTCAGTCTGCAAAACCCAATCTTCCACCAGGGGTTCCTGAGCCGGGGGCTTTTTTTCAAATTATCAATCAAAATTATAAAGTGATAAAGAGACTCACCGCCAAAAAGGGTTTTACTTCGGATCTTCATGAGTTTACGATTACAAAACTGAATACCGCCTCGTTTATTGGCGTAAAACAAGTGCCTGCAAATCTAACAAAATATGGAGGTCCCAAAAAAGGATATATCAATAATTATTCCATTCAGGAAGTCGATCTTTTCACAGGCAAGCTCCTATTCTTTTGGAATGTGCTTGCCCATGTTAACCCAGCCGACTCGAAGGTCCCTGCGTCATCTGCAAAAAGCACAAACAATATTTGGGACTGTTTCCATGTGAATTCAGTTCAAGAAGGGCCCAACAACACACTGCTGGTCAGCATGCGGAACATGTGGGCCATTTATAATATTGATAAAAAAACGGGGAAAATCATTTGGCAGCTTGGCGGAAAGAAAAGTGATTTTGCTATTGGACCCAATGCCAAATTTTCATGGCAGCATGATGCGCGCCATAGAACCGGAAACAGGATCAGTTTGTTTGACAATGATTGTTGCGCTTCTTCAGGCTCTTCGTCTCCACGACCGGCACATGGTTTAATCCTTAAACTGAATTTCAAAAAAATGACTGCAACGGCAGTTCGGACCTATTACCATGATCCATTGCTGATTGTTCCTACTCAAGGAAATCTTCAAAAACTATCGAATGGCAATCCATTCTTCGGCTGGGGTCAATCCCCCTATGTTTCTGAATATAGGCCTGCAGGCAATACCCCAAAAAATCCTTCCTTGAATTTTTTATACGATATGCAGTTTCCCGGTCACAATATTTCTTATAGGGCTTTTAAGAATAAATGGGTAGGTTTGCCTTATTATCCCCCCAGTATTGCTGCAATTCGATTGCGCGATGGCGTGACAAGGGTTTATGCCTCATGGAACGGTTCGACTGAAACTGTAGCTTGGCAGGTGCTTGCCGGTTCCACCCGCAAGAAATTGTCAAAGGTAAGAAGAAGCCCTCGCATTGGATTCGAAACAAAGATTAAAGTGAATTCAGTTGGCCCCTAATTTCAAGTAAAGGCTTTGAATGCATCCGGCCAAGTCATAGGACCATCGCGGATTGTTCGCGTCATCGATTAACCGGCATTCTGGTTCCGGCGCGGCGCATCCGGGTTCCCTTTAGCCTATTTATTCCATCTGGCAACGATAAATCCGGCTTGATCTTTTACTGCGGTTAGGGAAAGCCGATTTTCCAATTCAAACGCTTGATTTTCGTTTTCGAAATTTTCGGGTGTGATATATAATCCATAATCCAAAGAGACAAGATGATTGGTTTCCCAAGCTCTGATGTCCGCTTCCGAATAAAACCGGGCATTTGCAAAGACACTATCAGGAACATTTCGACCCTTTTGCGCATACGTTCTACCCCAGTAACTTTCTTTGTTGATCAACCCGACAATCAAACGTCCGCCTTTTTTTAACACCCGCATCGCTTCCGCCACGACTTTCTCAGGATTCCCCACAAATTCCAAAACAATATTGCATATCACAAGATCGAACGTTTCATGGTCAAAAGGAAGTTGGATAATATCTCCTTGAATCCAATGAACGGCAAGATCTTCCCGCTGTGCTTTTTCCTTTGCTTTAGCCAGCATGGCCGAGGAAAGATCGATTCCGGTAACGTCAAGTCCCTGTTTTTTCAGCCATATGGCGTAAATTCCCGTCCCGCATCCCAGGTCCAATGCTTTTTCTCCTGCCAGCGGCTTGGAGCTTTTAGCCATCCATTCTTTTTCCACATGATCGACAAATGAACCCAGTGGGGTTTTACACCAGTCATCATAAGTGGAAGCTTCCTGATCGAATAACACCATTCCCCCACTCTCCTTATTCCACCGGCAGGTTTTCATTTTTCCAGACTTGCAGGCCGCCTTTTAACAATTTGGCGTTTTGAAATCCGTGTCTTTTTAAAATGGAATACGCGGCAGCGCTTCTTCCTCCGCCAATGCCGCAAATCGTAACGATTTCCTGGTCAGGCTTGAATGCATGCAAGTGTTTCTCCAGTTCAAGCAGAGGGATATTCCGCGCGTTCGGGATATGTCCCTTTTCCCACTCCTCGGGGGTGCGTACATCTATTAATACGGTTTTCTCGCCTTGCTGAAATTGTTCATTCAAATGTTGAACGGTAATGTCGGAAAGAGAAGTTATTGGAAATTGTTCCTCTTTCCATTTGTTCCAACTTAGAAATCCAAAAACACGATATCCCGAATCCGTCATCATCTCTGCTGCCTTTTCAACCGGTATGAGATTATTGGAGATCAGGATGATTGACCTGTTTTGAGAAATTACTTTTTTTACGGCTTGTGAAAATCCTTCTTCCTGATACGGCACATTAATGGCCCCGATCGCACATGCACCGTTATACTCCGATTCGGGCCTCAAATCAGCGAAAACAACATGATCATCGGATTTCATTCGTTCGAAGGCATCTGACGGCGCAAATTCATTCATTGTGAGCATCTTTATCCCTCTTTTTCATTCACTTTGTTTAAGGTTTCTTTCATTCGAAGGGCAACGACTAGCCCTGCACTCAGCGGCAACAAAGCGACAAGACCGATTGCCCATGAGATGTTCAATGCATCCGCCAGCACACCGGCCAATAAAGCGCCAAAGGCATAGCCGCTGTCGCGCCAAAACCGATAAATGCCCAGAGACGATGCGCGCCATGCGGGATGGGCGACGTCGCTGATGGAAGCAAGCAAGGTCGGATACACCATGGCGGTTCCCATTCCAAGCAAAACCGCGCCAACGATCCACATGCCGTAGTTGCCGGAAAACAGAATCCACCATACTGCCGCGGCCTGTGTCCACATTCCGGCGGCAATCATCCACTTTCGCCCGACACGATCGCTCAAATATCCGGTAAACAGTTGAAAAAAGCCCCAGGCAGCGGGATAAAGCGCGACGATCAGACCAATTTGTTGAATCGAAAGGCCTGCGGTTCCAAAAAATATCGGAAAAAGTCCCCAAGCCATTCCGTCCTTTAAATTGGTGGATAATCCGGCAAAATTGGCGCTGGATAGCGATCGGTTCTGCCAAGTTGTTTTTTTGAACACTTCGAGAATTGACATCTTTTCACGATTTTTCCCGGTTTCCCCCTGCATCTGTGCTTGGAGCCGCAGGTGGGACCCGGTATCTTTCGCAAAAATCGACAAGATCAAGCCAACGATAACGATGCCGATTCCCAGATAGAACGGTTCCGGACGAAGTGAGTAAGCCGAAGCGAGATAACCTGAAGCGGCTGCGGCAATGGCCACCCCGGAATATCCGGCAAATTCATTGAATCCGAGTGCCAATCCCCGCTGATTTCCTTTGACCAGATCCATTTTCATATTGACGGTCATGGACCACGTCAACCCCTGGTTGATGCCCAAAAAGATATTGGCCAATACAATGACCCACCATGAGTTCGCAAATATGACGAGCAAAGGTACAAGGATACCGGCAATCCAACCGATCAAGAGCACTTTTTTTCGTCCCATCCTGTCTGCCAAGCGGCCCGCCAAAAAATTCACGATCGCTTTTGAAAAGCCGAAACTGATAATAAACGAAAGCGCCGCACTCGCGGAGGCCAGACCGAATTGTTTTTCGCCAAGCAAGGGCAGGACGGTTCTTTCCAATCCGACCATGGAACCGACGAACAGATTGATGACAACCAGCAGAATAAATTGCAAGATGTTTTCTTTTAAACCGATGGCGATCCCTTTTGGATTCATGAAACTGATGCATCTCCTTCTGGCTGCATGTTTTTATTCAAATCCTTGATTTTTGCGTCGAATCGTTTGAAAATTTTCCGGCGGCGGAGGAACGTTTTCTGTCATGAATTGAATAAATTCCTCTTTTTGGGTTTTCTGCAGCGCTTTATTGAACCGTCTCTCAAAACCGATGGTGGAGGAAGGTTTACCGCTGAGCCCCCGACCGCAAACCGAACCGGAAAAAGCGCCTGGAAATATTTCCAAATGATCGTCCAAAGAAGATATTTTATCAAACAAGCTGTGGTATAAATCGCTTGCTCCTTGTTTCAGATCCGTCGCCAGTTCCGTGCGGCCCACATCACCGACCATTAACGCATGCCCTGTTAACACGAACCAAGGATCAGTTCCTCTGGTCTTATCGGTTACAAGCATGGAAATGTGTTCCGGCGTATGCCCCGGCGTATGCAGAATCTTTAATACGGTATTTCCTGCAATGATTTCATCCCCGTCGTCCACCGGTGAAAATTCGTAAGCCGTTTCTGCAGAACGGTGCAGGATATACTTTGCCCCCGTTAGTTCGGCAAGCATTCTTCCCCCAGAGATATGATCGGCATGGAGATGGGTATCGATGACATAGTGAATGTCCATTCGCAATCTTCGGGATTCCTCGAGATAAAACTCCACCTGATCCTCCAGCGGATCGACGACAGCGCCTTGTGATTGGCCGCCGCATCCCAAAAAGTAAGATGCCGCCACCGGATTCGTGTGCAAGTATTGACGAAAAATCATGATGTTATTCTCCTTTCAAATTTGGATAAAGACCTTTCATTATTGTTGAATCTGATTTTGATACTCCCGCCAATCCTGGACGTTTCCTTCGAACCGAATCGTCTCAAATCCTTGCGAACGAAGCAGTTCCACAGCTTGAGCGGCATATGCACAGTAAGGCCCGCGGCAGTAAACGATCATTTCTTTATTCTTTGGCAGCTCGGATAAATACTTTTCAATCTCGTAAATCGGAAAGGAAACAGCCTCTGGAATGTGACCGGCTTCATATTCTTCAGCAGGCCTTACATCGATTAACTGCACATTTTCATTTTTCAACCGTTCCATCAATTCCGGAGTGCCGATCGGTTTCGAGTCGTCAAACGCCTGAAAGAACTCATTCTTGATTTTTGGAATTTCCGCAAGACGATGCTCACCCAAATTCCTGAAGGCGAATAGAAACTGATTGACACGTTCATCCGCCAACTCATAGATGACGTAGGTTCCCTTTTTACGGAATCGGACAAGCTGGGCCTCAAGCAAGGTTTGCAAATGTTGCGAAACGTTGGCTATGCTCATGGATGTTTCCCGTGCCAAGGTTTCAACCGATTTGGGACATTGGGAAAGAAGATCCAGCAATTCAATTCGTTTGGCGCTGGACAGACTTTTTCCGATTTTGGAGAACTGATGGTAAATGGCGTCTTTAAAGGGTCTGGATGAAACTTTTTTAGTCATGTAATCTTCTCCTTATTCAATTATTTAATTGAATAATTATATAATGTAACAAAAAAAAGAGAGTGTCAATCTCTCTAGATCATAAAAAATCATGCTGAAAACGGAAGAAACCGATATAATGGAAAAAAGGAGGTTCAACTGATGGCTGATTGTTGTGCTTATTCCGGCGGCCCTTCGTCTGAATTACTCTGTCCTTTCTGCAACATGAAAGGAAAACCTGTTCAAATCGTAACGCTTAAAAGCTTGCTTTTGCCCGGTGCATTGGAACGTTTGGAACCGGACACAGCGTACAATTTTTGTACTTCTTCCAGCTGTGAGGTTGTATATTTTAACAATCATCATGACGTTTTTAACACTCAAGATCTGAAAGTATCTGTATTTCAAAAAGACAACCGGCCGGATACACCGGTTTGTTATTGCTTTGGATGGACGCGTGAACGGATCGTGAAAACCGGGAAGCATACCGTCGTTTCAAGCATTACGGGACATGTCAAGGCAAACCGCTGCGGCTGTGAAGTGAATAATCCGCAAGGATCTTGCTGCTTGGGCAATGTGGCTGCAATTTCCTGCCCGTGCTGAATGATTTATCCTTATTTCGGTTACACTTAACTCCATCGCTTGCCCCCTTTTTTTTCTAATTATAAGCTAAAGGTAGTTTGGTTATTTTACTTGTTAGCTCATCCAATGCGACTAAATCCTTGCTATTGACCTCCCGAATGGATGTTTTTCCAAGGGCTTCAACCGCTGTTTTCATCTCATCAACGAATGAAAGAAAAAAGTTTTGAGATAATAGGCCCTTTCCTCTTTCTTCGGGGTGTAAAGAATCCGCCTCCAATCAGCAAACTTACTTTATTTTTCATCCTTCTTTTTCTAAGTTTTGAAACAGCCTTTCACTACCATTCAATTTTTTCCTATCTTGATTATTTTACCCATCAAGTCCTGGTTAAAATCAAGAAGCTGCAAAATTCTTAAACAATCTAAATAAGTATTATTCACCAAAATCCACATTGTGGTACACCTGCTGAACATCCTCCAAATCTTCCAATGCATCTAGCAGCTTTTCAAATTGTGCCTGTGCATCTTCCGCAAGCGGGACGTCATTTTGCGCAAGCATGGTTACTTCCGCTACTGTAAATTCACTTATGCCCGCATTCCTGAATGCTTCTTGCACGGCATGGAACTGGTCGGGGTCGGCATATACGATAACCGCTTCCTCTTCTTCTATGATGTCACGCACATCTACTTCCGCTTCCATTAAAAATTCAAGCACATCATCTGCCGATTTGCCTTCAACACCGATTACCGCCGTCTCGTCAAACATATAAGCTACGGAACCGCTTACGCCCATGTTGCCGCCGTTTTTATTAAAGGCGGAGCGTACTTCCGAAACCGTCCGGTTCACGTTATTGGTAAGTGCATCCACGATAACCATGGATCCGCTCGGTCCGAAACCTTCATAACGAAGCTCTTCATAGCTGTCTTCCGAATTGCCCTTGGCCTTGTCAATCGCCCGGTCGATAATCGCCTTCGGCACATTGTAGGTCTTGGCACGCTCAAGCACAAATTTCAAGGCTTGATTCGATTCCGGATCGGGTTCGCCTTTTTTAGCCGCCACATAAATTTCGACACCAAACTTTGCATAAACCCGACTCGTATTTGCATCCTTGGAAGCTTTTTTTTCTTTAATATTGTTCCACTTACGGCCCATGCTGTCCCCACTTTCGTTTTTGTTTATTATACCTTTTAGAGTTACACTTGAACAAGTTCAATGCGTTAATCTAGGATCAAAATAAATAAAAAGGTTTCTTTTTGTGTTCAAAATTATAACAAAAAGAGGCTACCCCTCAGGTCTGATATTAGACCTTATGGGACAGCCGGGACAGCCCCTTAATATTTCTTAAATAATTGGTAATAATAATTCAGTCTGTAATAACACCTTTTTCCAAGATGATATTTGCATAGAGAGAACCTTCTCCAGTCGCAACGATAGCGTAAGTTTTTTTGGCTCTTTCGTAAAAATCGAAACGACCTAGATATTCAAAGGTCTCTTTTACTTTTGCCCGCTGCTGAATGATCGCTTGATAGCTCGACCAAACCGGAGTGTCCACTTGATCACCAGGGCTTACCCTCATCAAACAAGCGGACTTTTCTACACGGATCAAGAGGCATGAGCTGCAGAACAGCATCAAGTAAAATCGGCACACCATGTTCATCAGAACGGACTGGAAGCCGGGAAATTGCCATCAGCAGGCACGATTTCGTCGCCATGACCCATTTCCATTAATATTTTTAGCAAATCAGGAGAAAGCACTTTGGAAATTCCTATTAACACGACTATACGCCCCGTAATCATTCCACTTCGAGTTCTGGAATGCGTTTAATTCTCGGATCTGTAAAAATATCGAATTCGTCCCGGCTTGTGCTTGAAAATTCAGAGACCACAGTACCTTCCTCCGCAGCTTGGAACCAATGTAATGTATCCGGAGAAATCGTAAACTGGTCACCCGGATTTAATTCAATCTCATGAAAAACTGTATAATACTTTTCTGATCCGGGAGGGATTGTAGCTTGAATATCCTTAGATCGTTTCCCCTCGACATAAAGCCATACCTTTCCCCAGCGACAGCGAAAGGTTTCCATCTTGCCTTGATCGCTGTCAATAGAAGGATGTTTGTGTTCCGGACAGGTTTGACCCGGAAACAGAACCAATTCCTTCGCGCAGTACCTATCGTTGTTTACATATGTGACAAGCTGTAATCCGGTACGTTCCAACTCGTTGAGACCAAAATCAGCAATCTCGATCTGAGCAGACTCATCCTGTGTCAACCGGATTCCAGCTTTTTTCAAAAACGATAGCGTGTTTTCTTGCTCCAGTTTTAATTGTAATTTTTTAAGCATGACAGTTCCCTCCTCCCATCAGTATCACTACTTCTGGGAATAGATTCTGGCAATCGAACTTAGCGCTACAGCACCTACTAAGATGACTCCTTGGAAAATATATTGAAAGTATGTCGGCACACCAAAGATTGCCAAGCCGTTAAAGCCGATGCCAATGATAAAAACTCCTATAAAGGTTCCGAGTGCATGGAATTCCCCGTCCTTTAATGTAGCCGATCCCAGAAAAACAGCTGCGAAAGCGTTAATGAGATAGGAATCTCCGGCACCAGTCGTACCGCTTCCGATCAACGAGGCAAGCAGGATGCCGGTAACCCCGGCAGTAAAAGCACTAATTACAAAAGCGATAATTTTGACCAAATCCACGCGAATACCCGAAAATTTGGCTGCCATTTGGTTGCCTCCGACCGCTTGAATCCATTGTCCCAATTCGGTCCGGTTCAGAATCAGCCATAAAATCAGCAAGATCGCCAGCATATAAATAATATTGACAGGGATATATCCGAACAGTTTAATCAGTGTGAGATTCAAAAACTCATCGGGAACACCCGTCGCAATTGGCGCACCATTGGAGTAGGCATAATTTAACCCGACAACAATTCCGCCAATCCCGATCGTAGATATGACCGAGCTTACTTTGGCCTTGGTTACGATTAATCCATTGACAAGACCTATGAGCAAAGAAACGATCAGTACAGAAGGAATGGCTACAGCTAACGGCATATGTTGATTGACCATAAAACCGGTCACCAACACACCAGCCAAACTTGCAACATAACCGATACTCATATCAAATTCGCCAACAATCACTACGGCTGTAAGTCCTAATGAAATGATCACCAACAAGGATCCTTGGTTCAAAATGTTCAGTAAGTTATTCATTGTAGCAAATGA
>CAZESH010000114.1:0-11990 GCA_964514665.1 uncultured Caryophanales bacterium | reverse complement strand
TTTAGTCTGCTCATGATGCTTGTTGGCATCCATATTATGCTTTCCGTGCAGTTCCTTTGAGGTGAATCCGAGAAAATCCTCAGCCGGCCGGTTAAGCAGCACGATTCGTCCGCTGCCGTCGATCATGACCACTCCGCTCAGCATCGTATCCAAAACGCCCTTCAAGCGCGATTCCTCCGCCTGAATGCGGTCCATCTGGTTCTGCAGGCTATCCGCCATTTTATTGATTGCACCGCCGAGCACGCCGATTTCATCCCTGCTGCGAACCCCTGTCCGGGTGCGGTAATTTCTGTTGGTAATCTGCTTGGCGACCTCGGTCATTTTCTCCAATGGACGGGTTAATTCCTGGGCAATCCTATAGCTGACAAGGCCTGCAATCAGAAAGAGCAGAAGAAGTCCGATGATTAGTGTCGACCAAAGCTTCTGTACGGCCGCTTCAGCATCGTCAAGCCCCATCGACAGACGAATAAAGCCGATCAATTGCTGACCGGACTTAACCGGTTCGGCTACATACAGCATATTGCGTTTTAACGTATCGCTATAACGGATCGAGAAACCTTCCCCGCTTTGAAGCGCCTGTTGGATTTCCGGACGCTGCATTTGATTGTCCATCGACTTGGCGTCGTGATCGGAATCGGCCAGCACAATCCCGTTCACATCGAAAAAGGTCACTCTGGCATCGGCGGTTTGCTTCAGATAATCGGCATGCAGCGAGAAATAATCCGCTCTATCTTGCAGACTGCCGTCGCTTTTCCACGGAAAAGATGCAAGGATCAAAGCGATTTCTCTTTTCATGCTGTTTTTCAAGGCTTCAGTGTTGCCTTCCTTGATCAAATTGGCCGTATAAATTCCCGATATCAGCACCGAAATGCCGACCACCGCAATAAAGATCAAAAAAAGCCTGTAGCGAAATTTTCGCAAGTCTACTCCCGCCTTCCCATCCGTTTCGCCGTTTAATAGAAATATCATACCTTTTTCAATTGCAAATTTCTATCTTCACGTTTTAACTCATTGTAAAATCACCCGTAAAACTGTTATAAGCCGGGGATTTCATAGCTATGAACGGGCCTAGGAGAAATGAAATCTGGAACCAATGGCGCCTTTCATATAAATCCGACCCGGAAATTCAAAATTTCCGGGTCGGATTTATAATTGTATGTGCAAGGCATTATTTAAAAACCGGGTCCTTCATTGCCACAAGCTTCTGCAGCGAATCTTTCTCGACATCGGCATGCAGGCTGTTGCCGTGAGCGTCCATCGTTACAATTGCGGCAAAGCCTTCTACGCGAAGATGCCACATCGCCTCAGGAATGCCGAATTCCATTAAATCCACACCTTCAACGGCCTTGATCGTTTCCGCATAATATTGTGCCGCGCCGCCGATTGCATTAAGGTAAACGGCTCCATGCTCCTTGAGTGCCGCGAGTGTTTTCGGACCCATTCCGCCTTTTCCGATCACGGCGCGGATACCGAATTTTTTGATGATATCGCCCTGATACGGCTCCTCGCGAATGCTTGTAGTCGGCCCGGCTGCCTTGACATGCCAGCCTTGCTCATCCTTCATCATGACCGGTCCGCAGTGGTAGATGACCGATCCGTTCAAATCGACCGGTGCATCGTGGGCCATCAGATGCTTATGGATCGCATCCCTGCCGGTATGCATCGCGCCGTTGATGATCACCACGTCTCCAACCTTCAGCTCGCGGATTTGCTGCTCGCTGATCGGCGCCTGAAGCACGAATTCGCGACGTTGTTCCGTTGAATCATCAGCCTTGGTGTCCGTCTTGTTCATTTTCTCCTGCTTGCCGTCTTGATACAACCATTTGGTAATTTCTCCGGTGGAGGCGTCCAGATGCACGCCCTGTCTGCGGAATGCCCAGCAGTTATAAGCCACGGATACGAAAAAGCTTGCGGGAATGCGGTGCATTACGCCGATTTTGCAGCCAAGCAGCGTGACTTGGCCGCCGAAGCCCATCGTCCCGATTCCCAGCTGATTGGCTTTTTCCATAATGTAATCTTCCATGGTGCGCAAATCGGGATGCGGATTCACATCCTCCAACTCGCGGAACAATTGCTTTTTGGCCAACTCATAGCCGGCGGTGCGGTCACCGCCGATGCCCACTCCGACCACTCCGGCACTGCAGCCCTGTCCCTGAGCTTGATAAACAGCGTGCAGAATACATTTGCGGATGCCGTCCAAATCTCTGCCTGCTCTGCCCAAGCCTTCGATTTCCATGGGAAGACTGTACTGGATGTTCTTGTTCTCACAGCCGCCCCCCTTGAGAATAAGGCGGATTTCGATTTCATCGCGTTCCCACTGTTCAAAATGAATGATAGGCACGCCTTCGCCGATATTATCCCCGCTGTTCTCGCCGGTCAGGGAGTCCACGGAGTTGGGCCGCAATTTTCCCTCCTTGGTGGCCTGAATGACAGCCTCCTTGATCTGCTTTTTCATCTCGATCTGATTGGCTCCGACCGGGGTGTGAATAAAAAAGGTGGGCATGCCCGTATCCTGGCAGATCGGAGATACGTTGCACTCCGCCATCGTAATATTGTCTGAAATGGTGGATAATGAAAGGGCGGCACGCGTTCCCTGATTTTCCAGCTCCGCCGCCTTGTTGACCGCTCTGCGGACATCTGCGGGAAGATTCGTCGATGTTTCCACGATAAGCTTATAAACGCTGTCCCTGAATTGCTTCATAACCGGTAATCCCTCTCCTCAATCAAGTATAGGTATAAAATAAGTTGCGAACTCGCTACTTATATAATAGCATAAAGGCAGATTGACAAGGAATCGGATTCACTGAAAATCGTGCCGATTTAAGGGAGGATGCAATGGAGAGCCATTTTTTTGCTTATATGTACCGGCTTCGTTACATCGAACGCTGGAGCTTGATGCGCAATGTCGTCAAGGAGAACGTCGCCGAGCATTCCTTTCACGTTGCGCTGCTGACTCATCTGCTTTGCACGGTCGGTAATGTTCGCTTCGGACGCACCCTGAATACGGAAAAAGCCGTGACGATGGCATTGTTTCACGATACGACCGAGGTGTTTACCGGAGATATCCCGACACCGGTCAAGCATCACAACAAGGATATTCTTTCCAGCTTTCGGGAGATTGAAAATATTGCCGCCGGGCGGCTGCTTAACATGGTTCCGGATGAGTTGAAAGCCTCTTACCGTCCGTTGATCGAAGGCAAGCAGGAGCAAACCGAGCTGCGGCGTTACATCAAAGCGGCCGATTTGCTGGACGCCTATTTAAAGTGTGTGACCGAATTGTCCGCAGGCAACCACGAATTCAGCGTGGCCAAAAAACAGATCGAACAGCAGATGGGCAAGCTGAACATGCCGGAAGTCGATTATTTCCTGCAGCATATGGCGCCTAGCTTTAATAAAACGCTTGATGAGCTGTCTGAGGAGCCTCTGTAAATTTCGCAGCTTTCTCTCAGAGAGACCGATGCAAGCGGGTGTTGGCTGCGAAATTCGGACAGACAAGCCGGAGTTGACCGTGAAGCTGGGGCAAACTGATGCCGGCTGCGAAACCAGGACAAGGTGCTGCTATTCGCGAAAATCCCTCCGATTTGATTTCTTGCGGACAGAGGATCCGCTAATGGCCTCGCAACTGTACATTTGAGCCCATATCAGGACGAATAACGGCTCCTGTGTCCACATTATCCGCATTTAGCGCTTTTGTACGAAAATAACGGAACCATTGTCCGGATAAGCTACAAATTTCGGCGATTGGGACGAGTTCGGAAGCCAGGACGTTCGAGCGCAGAAGGTGCGAGGGCGCGGAGCAATAAAAAGCGGTAAACCAAGGACGGCTCGAGCCTATAGTTTACCGCTTCTTTATTTATCCCTTGCTTACAGCACATTCTCGCCCGTGCTTTTGAAAAATTCCAGCGATTCTCCGTTCAAGCCTTTGACAAAAGCGATCCGTACCGGTGTCGGCGGATTTTTCCCCAGCACGACGTCCTTGGGCTCCACCGTCACTTGCGCTCCGGCAGCCTTAGCCGTCTCTACTGCAGCGTCGACGTCATCCGTGCGGAAAGCAACGTGGAAAAAGGCTCCGTCCGGCAGCTGTTCCGTCCCTCCGGCAAATACCTCCATGTAGTTTCCATCGCCCGCATCCAGCAGGATGACCCTGCTGTCACCTTCGCCCCATGTATTCTTCTCCGTGAAACCAAGAGCCTTATAAAAAGCCACTGTGGCCTCGAAATCAACGGCTCTGAGTGCGACGTGATGAAATCCGCCTCCGCCAAGAATCGTATTGTTTCCCATCTTGCCATCCCTTCCTTTCATTATATAGAACCACAAATTTAACTATAGCCGATTTATGCGGATAGAGGAAGCTTAAAGCCTGCGTTAAACCAAGCTTTCTGCAAGCTTCGTCTGCATGGCTTTTTCCTTTATGCAAATTCTGACGACGGTTCCGCTCGGCTCCACAGTGCTGGATTCCATCGTCATACTGTAGTCTATGTCATAAAGCAGCTTCAATCTTGAATCCACATTTTTTATGCCGTAACCCGAAGCTGAAATCATGGCGTTTTCCAGAACGTCGGCGTCAAGCAGTTCTTTTTGTTTCTTTATCAGCTCATTGTTCATCCCTACTCCGTTATCGCAAATTTCCAAGACGATTTTGCCGTCGATTCTTTTTCCGGACAGCGATATCTTGCCGGGTTTGCGCGAACGGCGAATGCCGTGCACGATCGAATTTTCCACTAAAGGCTGAAGCACCAGCTTGCTTATCGGATATTGGGAAACTTTCGCATCAAGCATCAAGGTATATTCGAACCGATCTCCGAATCTTATTTTCTGAATACCCAGATAGATGGAAACCATTTCAAACTCTTCCTTCAGACTGATCACTTCTTTCCCTTTGCTCAATATGAGGCGAAAAAGCTTGGACAAGCCGTTTACCATTTGACTGATTTCCGTCTGGTTGTTTTCCATCGCCAGCCAATTAATGGAATCCAGCGTATTATAAAGAAAATGCGGATTGATCTGATACTCCAGCACCCTTAATTCAAACAGACGCTTCAGTCTCTGTTCGTCCTTTAAATCCTCCAGCAATTTTTCAATATGAAGCACCATCGAATTAAAGGTATGCCCGATGATGCTGAGCTCGTCATTCCCTTTCACCTGAATTCGCGTTCCCCATTGCTTTTGTCCGAATAAACGCATCGCCCGGTTCAATTTCCCAAGCCGTTTGGACAGCACTCTTGTGCCGACAAGAGAAACCAAGACAGCCAGCATCAGAAAAAAGGCATAACCGAAATAAAGCTTGTTGCGGTATTCGATTGATTGCTTTTCAATATAAGCCGCATCCAAGCCCACGAAAAGAACATCCTGCCTTTCCGTCTGTCTGACGACGGTTCGCCAAGAACGATCCGAGAGCTCAATCCGCGCAAAATCCGTATGGATATCGCCTAATGAGTATGGCAGCAGCCGACCGTAGCCGCCAAATATCTTTTTCTTGTCATAAATCATCCAGGTTGAATCCGTGTTGTTGACCAAACCGAAAATCATTTGCCCAAAATAATTGTAGGTTTCAAATGAATTCCTCACGGCGTCCAAGGATAAATTCACAATGACGTAACCAATCACCTTGCGCGGGGAGTTTACCCCATAAATTTTTCTTGCGATTGTAATCATGTCGGTATTCTTCGACAGCACATCGTTGACGCTCCATGACAATCCCGATTGACGGGAAGAAGAAACCTCCTTGAACAATACGGAATGATCCAGATCACTCGGGGTGATCTGGTAATTTTCCGAGGTGTTTAAGTAAATTTCTCCTTTGGTATCGATTACGGCTATGGAAAAAATATTGTTCCATACCAACCTGTAGCGGGATAAAACGGTCCGCATGCTCTCCTGATTTATGTAATTGAGATTGATTCTGGAACTCAAGTTCTGCGAACTCCCAAGATCGGTTGGCTTTATGCTGTCCGATAAAATCCGTTGAACATCCGGCTCGATCAGGATTTGGTTGGTCAGGGTCGTAACGTCATTGAATATCGCCCTTAACTCGCGGCTCGTAGCATGCTCCAATACGATCAGCGTACTGTCCATCTCGCCCATTTTTTGTCGGATCTGATTGTGCATCAGTTGATTGATGATCACCAGCAGCAGCAGGTTGGGAAGAATAATGATCAAGATTAATTTGACAAAGATTCTGCGGCGCAGCGTTTTATATCCCACAAGAAAAAATTTGAACAGTTTTCTAAGCATAGGTGCCTTGGCTGTCTTTGTATTCCGAAGGATTAAGTCCTACCCACTTCTTGAAGTAGCTGCTGAAATAAAGCGGATTTTCATATCCGACACGCTCTGCGATCTCGGATATCTTCAAATCGGTCTTGTTCAACAATTCCTTCGCCTTTTCCATGCGAAGCCGGGCCAAATACTGCATGCATGAAAATCCCGTGCGCTTGCGGAACATTTGTGTGAGGTAATTCGGATGAACCGCAGCCAATTCCGCCAGCTGCATCAGCGTCAAGGTGTAATCCCCGTAATGTTCCTGCATGTAAGCCGTTACTTTATCGACCGAATCGCAGCTTTGCCGGCTTGATCGTTTTTCCTTGATGTCGATGCATGCGCCCAGCCAATTTTTCATCTGATTGGCAGAAGCCGATAGCGACAGTTGGATGAGGTGCGGAGGCTCCGGACAAGGAATATCAAGTTCGCCAAACAAACTCTCCAGGGAATGGATAAGCTTGTAAAAACCTTGCAGGATCGGTTCTTTTCCATTGTTTTTCTTCATCAATCTGCGGATGAATTCCATAGCTACGCCTTCCGCTTCTTTGCTGTTTCCGGAACGAAGGCTCAAGCGCAGCTTTTCCTCCAAATCAAACGGATAGATGAATGGATCGCCGATCCTGCTGTCCAAACTTTCCATTGATTTTACCACGAAACGCTGAAGCTGCAGCAGCCCTTGTCCGGTATCCTGCCAGTCCATGACGATTGGAACGCCGAGCGTATCCTCAGATAAAGCAGGGAATTCCTTAAGCGCTTTCATGTTCGCGAAATTATTCTTCACAAACGCAAACACCAAGGTTTCGGTATCCTTGATCATAACAAAACCTTTATTTTGCTGTAAAACCGTCTCGAAAAAAAGCTGTTTGACCGCCACGCCATATAACAGCATATCCCGCTGCAACAAATCCATTCCATTTTTTCTTATGCTAATGATGCCGCTTATTAACTGATCCTCCAAGGCAAACGGGAAATAAGCGGCAAATTCTTCAAGCTCCAAAGCGGAAACAAGCCTTCCCTCCAGCAAGTCGGACAGCAGCTTATCCCGGACGTATAATGCGGCATTCGCTTCATGCCGCTGCGATCTTGCCGGCTGTTTGTGATAAGCGCGTTCCATGATCAGTTCTTTATGAATTTCGTCCAGGATATCCTGCAATTGCTGAGCCTCGACCGGCTTTGTAATATACCGGGCCACCTTTAGATCAATCGCTTTTCGTGCCAATTGAAAATCCTCATGACCGGATAATATCGCACATTTAATCTGCGGGTATAGACGATTCACCTTTTCGATCAATTCCAAACCGTCCATGAACTGCATAAAAATGTCCGTAATCATCAAATCCGGAAGCTGTTTCGCATTATGAAGCCACTCTAAAGCGCTTTCTCCATCATCCGCAGTGCCGGCTACGCGGTATCCATCAAACTGCCGAATCGCTTTTTCCAATCCTTTTCTGATGATCAGCTCATCATCCACGACCAGGATATTCACTGAAGGATCACTCCTTAGGCTGCCAATTATTCTGTCCTTTTCCCAATCATAACACAAATCGGGAATCCTCCTTTATATCTTAAGCCCAATACATTTCACCAGAGTTTTCCGTAATCAGGATGCCTTGCAAAAATTGTACCGCTTTATCGAAGCCTTCCTGTATGGACATGAGTCCGTCCTCATGCTCGATGCTGATCGTGCCGTCATACCCGACCGTTTTCAAGGCGCTGATGATTTCTTTCCATACCTGTGCATCATGGCCGTATCCGACTGTTCTGAAAACCCAGGAACGATTCTTGATATCTTTGTACGATTTGGTGTCCAGAACACCGTTTACTGCAGTATTGTACGGATGAATTGCCGTATCTTTGGCATGAAAATGAAAAATTTTATCCGCGGAGGCATGGATGGAAGCCACCGGGTCCATTCCCTGCCAAAACAGGTGGCTCGGATCGAAGTTAACCCCGATATTGGCGCCTGCCGCATCGCTCAGCCTCAAGGCGGTTTCCGTATTGTAAACGACAAAGCCGGGATGCGGTTCAACGGCAATCTTCACACCCTGCTCCCGCACGAATTGGCCCATTTCCGTCCAATAAGGGATCACTTTCTCCTCCCACTGCCATTGTACGATTTCTGAAAAATCGGTCGGCCACGGACAAGTGATCCAGACCGGTCTTTGCGAGGTTTCCGATTCTCCCGGGCATCCAGAAAAATTCACAACGGTATCCACCCCAAGCTCTTTGGCCAGCAAAATGGTTTGCCGGAATTCATGATCGTGCCGTTTGGCAATTTCGGGATCGGGATGCAGCGGGTTGCCGTGGCAGCTGAGCGCGCTCACGCTCAGGCCGTTTGTACGCAACAATTCACGGACACGCTCGATTTCATGCGGCTTGCCCAATACCTCATCGGGATGCAGATGATGGTTTCCGACATAACCTCCTGTGGCAATTTCTACGCTTTCAACTCCTCTTTTGGCAACATACGCCAAAGCCTCCTCAAAAGAATGACGGCGAAACAATGTCAAAAACACTCCCAATTTCATATTGCCTTACTCCTTTCGGTTTGATTGTCGAAGATTATCATGAATAGGCAATCTTTACCCATTGCTTGCTTGCGGACGATCGTTCAACCGCTTCAGTCCTTCATCGCCCCGTTGGTAATGCCGCCTACGATATATTTCTGCATCATAGCAAAAATCAAGATAATCGGTACAGCTGCGATCGTCGCCACAGCCATTAAATCGTTCCATTGCGTGCCGTATTCGCCGATAAATTTATACAATCCCATAGTCAATGGCCGAATCGACTCATTGGATGTAAGCGTCAGGGCAAAAATGAAATCCCCCCATCCCCACAAAAAGCAAAATGTCCCCACCGTCATCAAGCCCGGCTTTACAAGCGGCAGGATGATGCGCACAAATGCGCTGAATTTGTTGCTTCCGTCAATTAATGCCGCTTCCTCCAGCCCCCCGGGAATAGCCAGAAAATTAGGCCTTAGTACAAGAATCGCAAAAGGCAGCGAATGCGTGGTATTGGCGACGATCAAGGCAATGAAATTATTGATCAGCTTCAATTTTGAAAAAACGATAAACAGCGGCATGGCCAGCATGATGCTGGGCAGCATTTGCGTTGCCAATAAAAGCACGATAATCAGCGTCTTTCCCCTCATTTTCAATCTTGCCAACCCATAGGCAGCAGGAGCCGAAAGAAGCAGCGTCAAAATCATCGTGCCCGAGGCAATAATGAAGCTGTTGCCGATATAACCGAAGATCGAATGGTTGTTGACAAAATTGTCTTTGTAAGAAAGCAGTGTCGGGTTATGAGGAAAAAAACGAGGGGGATTGACGAACAATTCCCTCATCGGCTCAATCGATGTCACGATCATCCAGTAAACCGGAAACAAAAATATCGCAGTAATGACAAAGGCGAGCAGTGAAATCAAATAATCCCTTCTTTTGTACAGGGTCATTCCATTCAAAGCTGATCCTCCTTTCTGATCATGCGAAGATAGAGTGCGGCCAGAACGATCAGAAAGACAAACATAACGCTGGCAACCGTGGCCCCTTGACTGAATTCCATATTCGTAAAGGCGAGCCGGTATGCATATAAGGGAAACACGGTTGAAGCGTTCACCGGGCCTCCCCCGGTCATGATGAAAATTAAATCGAACACTTTGAACGTATAGATGATGCCCAGCATCAGCAGGATCAGGATGGTCGGCTTCAAAAGCGGCAGGGTAATTTGGGTGAACTGGCGAATGCGGCTCGCACCGTCTATTCTGGCCGCTTCGTACAAGTGCTCGGGAAGGGCGCTTAACCCGGAAAGCAGAATCACCATGTTAAAGGGAATCCCGATCCAAATGTTGGCGATCATCGTTCCATACAGCGAGGAGTTTTGATCCGTCAGCCAGAATTTCGGTTTATCGATAAATCCAAACGTTTGCAGCAGATGATTGACAATCCCGAAATCTCCCTGAAAAATCCATTTGAACAGCGTAGCGGTGATCACGATCGGCATCATCCAAGCGAGCAGCATAAGCGAACGCAGCAAATCCCTGCCGGGAAATTTGTTTTTGAAGAAAAGGGCAAATGCAAAACCCACGAGAAATTGAACGACGATGCATCCGACCGTGAAAACTACGGAATTTTTAAAGGAAATGCTGAATACCTCATCCCTAAAAATACTCGTATAGTTACTCCAGCCTACAAAGGGATGGGCCCCTCGCAAATTCATGATCGTTACATTTTGAAAGCTAAGCAGCAGGTTATAGAAGATCGGAAAAATGAGAAAACAAATCATAAACAAGATTCCCGGCAGCACAAATAAATAATTGCTCCAATTGCCCACTTTCAGCTTCCTGCCGAAATTTGTACCGAATGAGGCGTTTTTGTTCAAAGTTGAATGCATTTTCATAGCTTATCCCCCGTAATGGTAAGGATAGGGGAAGCGTGCAGATCTTCCCCTGTCATGGATACCGATTTATTGCTGAAGCAAGGGTTTGATTTTTGCAGCGGTTTCTTTTACGGCTTCCTCCGGTGATTTATATCCGGTAAGCACCTGCTGAATCATTTCTTGAATGGCATCGGACATTTTCGGATAATTCGGTCCATAAGCGCGTGCTTTGGCAACGCTCATGCTGTCCGCGAAGATTTTCATGTATTTGTTGTCCTGCCAAATCGGATCCTGGATCAAATCCTTTCTGCTGGGCAAACGACCCGCCGCTTGCAGAAAGGGTTTCAAATACTTGGGCTGCTGGGCGTACTTCACAATATCCCAGGCAATATCTTTATGCTTGGTTGTCGATGTGATCGCCCAATTTTCACCGCCCAGGATCGTTCCGCCTTGTTTGTTTTTAGGCAGGCTTACGATATCCCATTTAAATTTGGCATCCTTCAAAAGGGTCGGCACCTGCCAGGTTCCATTCACCATCATCGCCACGTTTCCCGCCACGAACTGCAGCATGACGGCCTGTTGGTCCTGTCCCAGCACATCCTTGGACATATACCCGCCGTCGACTAAATCCTTCCACAGCTTGACCGCATCGATCGTACCTGAGCTGTCGAA
This sequence comes from uncultured Caryophanales bacterium, assembly GCA_964514665.1. Classification (GTDB taxonomy): domain Bacteria; phylum Bacillota; class Bacilli; order Paenibacillales; family KCTC-25726; genus CAZESH01. The sequence goes on along the minus strand of CAZESH010000114.1, from coordinate 683 downwards.
GTTGTCCAGATCCGATCCGCTTTGCCATACGAAAGGCAGGAATTGGAACGTCCCTTGTTCGTTTCTAACTGCCGACACGGACATGCCGTATACGCCAGGCTTTGTCAATTTTTTGGCAGCAGCCATCAATTCTTCCCAATTGGTCGGTGGCTTGATTCCGGCTGCATCCAGCATATCGGCATTGTAAAACAGCGCCAAATTGTTGCTGCTGTTGGGAACCCCGTAATTTTTCCCTTTATACATCGTTGAAGACCAAGGGCCTGGAAAATACTGATCCGCCTGACCCCATGCTTTGACCTCTTGCGAAATATCGGCAAGAATTCCGGCGGCAGCAAACGCTTGGTGATCGGGATTATCCAGCCAGACGATATCGGGCAGCTCGCCTGCCGCCGATCCAAGCAGAAGCTTATTCTTAAGGTCGCCGAAAGGAACATATGAACGATTGATTTTTACATTGGGATGGGATTGCTCGTAATCGGCGATCACCTTGTTCAAGGCGTTGACCATCGGCTCCGAGTTCATGTAATCCCACCATGTGATTGTTACTTGTTCGGCCTTCTTGTCACCGCCGGAGGTGTTGGCCGGTTGGGCCGAGTCGGCGGAGTTGCTTGAGTCTGGCGGTTGCGATGTGGTTTTGACACACGCTGAGGTCAGCATGAACACAACCGCCACCAAGATAATTG
>CAZESH010000113.1:0-12118 GCA_964514665.1 uncultured Caryophanales bacterium | reverse complement strand
TGAGGCCTGATGTTTGCAAGAGTGATTGTGGATGTGCCGGCCAGACAGACCAATCGCGAATTCGATTATCTGATCCCGCAGCCGCTGCGGGACTGGGTGGAAATCGGCAGCCGGGTAGGGGTCCCCTTCGGCCCGCGGGTCGTGCAAGGGTTTGTCGTGGACATTCGCGAAAGCAGTGATTATCCGGACGAAAAATTGCGTGAAATTTCCCGGGTGCTGGACTCGAATCCGCCGTTGAACCGGGAGCTGGTGGCGCTTGGAAGATGGATGAGCCGACAGTATGTGTGCCATGAAATCACGGCTTTGCAGTCGATGATTCCGGGGGCGCTGAAAGCGAAATACGAACGAATTGTCAGCCTGCCAGTTCACCGCCCTTTCGAGGAGGATGAGGAAATCTCCGCGGAGGTACAGGAAATTATCGCATATGTACGGGCGAAGGAGCCGCTGGCCACCGATCAGCTGCTGAAGCGTTATCCCGAACACGGCAGTCTGATCCGCGAGCTGATCAACCAGGATCGCCTGGTGGAGACACGGGGCATCAAAGACCGGCTTTCCAAGAAAAAGGTGACATTCATTTTCCCTGCCGCAAAGGAGCAGTTGGTCCCGCATTTGCAGGAAATTCCGGCCAAAGCGCACAAGCAAAAGGAACTGATGCAGTATTTGATTGAACATCCCGAACCCGTCAAGCTGGCGGATTTGTCGGAAAGCTTGTCTATTTCGTCTCAGAGCGCGAAAGCGTTGGCTGCAAAGGGCCTGTTGGAAATCCGTGAGGTTGAGGTATTCCGTGACCCGTATGAGGATCGTTCGTTTCCGCAAACCTCGCCGCTGCCGCTTACGGTGGAGCAGCAGGCGGCCTTTGAGCAAATCGTTCCGCTTATTCGCAATCGAGAGCACGGCGTTTTCCTGCTGCACGGCGTGACAGGCAGCGGCAAAACGGAAATCTACCTGCAGACGATCCAGCAGTGCCTGGATATGAATCGGGAAGCGATTGTATTGGTTCCGGAAATTGCCCTTACGCCGCAGATGGTGGAACGCTTCAAAAGCCGTTTCGGCGCCCGTGTCGCCGTCCTGCACAGCAGGCTGTCGCATGGCGAGCGTTACGATGAATGGCGAAAAATCCAGCTCGGCAAGGCCGATGTGGCCATAGGCGCCCGCTCCGCGGTATTCGCTCCGTTTCGCAACCTTGGTTTGATCATCATAGACGAGGAGCACGAAACCTCCTATAAACAGGAGGAAAGCCCGAAATATCATGCCAGGGAAGCGGCCATCGAGCGTGCCAAGCAACATCGCGCCGTTGTTGTACTCGGTTCGGCGACGCCTTCTCTGGAAAGTTACCACCTGGCTGCGGAAAAAAAGATTTACCGCTTGATCCGTCTGGCTTCCAGAGTGGAAGGCCGACCGCTGCCAGAGGTGGAAATCGTCGATATGCGCAGCGAGCTTCGCGAAGGGAACCGCTCGATGTTCAGCAGAGCGCTGCATCGGGCGATTGAGGAAAGGCTGCAAAAAAAGGAGCAGATGGTGCTTCTGCTTAACCGCCGAGGACATTCCACCTTCATCATGTGCAGATCATGCGGCTATGTGGCCGGTTGTCCGCATTGCGACATTTCCTTGACCTACCACCGCCATTCACGCACGGTTCGCTGCCATTACTGCGGCTATGCGCAAAGAGAGCTGACGCAGTGTCCGGAATGCGAAAGCGAGCATATCCGCTTCTTCGGGACGGGGACCCAGCGGGTCGAGGAGGAGTTGGTCAAGCTGTTTCCGGGCATTCGCGTCATCCGCATGGACGTGGACACCACCAATCAGAAGGGTGCGCATGAAAAATGGCTGAACCAGTTCAAGCAGCGCCAAGCGGATGTGCTGTTGGGCACGCAGATGGTCGCCAAGGGACTGGATTTCCCCCATGTGACGCTGGTAGGTGTGATTACGGCCGATACGGTTCTGAATCTGCCGGATTTTCGTTCCGCGGAAAAAACTTTTCAGCTTCTGACGCAAGTGGCGGGGAGAGCGGGGAGACACGAGCTGCCCGGCAATGTGATCATTCAAACCTATACGCCGGAGCATTACAGCATCCAATTTGCCGGAGAACACGATTATATCCGTTTTGCCGAAACCGAAATGAAGCTGCGCCGGGAAAGGAATTATCCGCCATATTACCGTCTGGCTCTGATCACGCTTTCGCACGATCAGGTTCCGCTGTTGGTCCGTACGGGCGAGCGTCTCGCGGAAGCGATCAAATCGATCGCCATGTCATACCTGGAAAATGATCCGGAAATGGCTGCTTATGCCGGTTTCGAGGTGCTCGGACCGGTCGCTTCTCCCATTCCGCGCGTAAAAGATAGATATCGGTTTCAATGCATGGTAAAATATCGGGGGAAACTGCCGATTACGGACATTCTGCGAAAAGCGGAGGATCGGCTGGAAGATATTATCAGCAGTGAGAAGCTGCAGATCAGCATGGATATCAATCCGCAAATGCTGATGTGAAGTAAGGAACATATAAAATCAAGGAGGCGCACATATGGCAATTCGCATCATTGTCAAGGATCCCGATCCTGTGCTGAGGGAAACCGCCAAGCCGGTGTCCAAGATTACGCCCAATATTCACAAGCTGCTCGACGATATGGCTGAAACGATGTACGATGCTCCGGGCGTGGGGCTGGCTGCACCGCAAATCGGCATCCTAAAGCGCGTGATCGTGATTGATATCGGCGAAGAAAGCGGCTTGATCGAGATGATCAATCCGGAAATCATTGCACGCTCCGGAGAGCAGTACGGACCGGAAGGCTGCTTGAGCATCCCGGGGCTGATGGGGGATGTAAAACGGGCCGACACCGTAACGGTAAAGGGTTTGAATCGCAGCGGCGACGAGGTGACCATTGAAGCGGTAGGCTTCTTGGCACGCGCTTTTCAGCACGAAGTGGATCATTTGGACGGAATATTATTTACCGATTTGGCCGACAAAGTATATAAAGCGGAAAAAGAGGAAGAGCAAGGACGTGAATAAAGTGCGGATTATTTTCATGGGGACGCCTGATTTTGCGGTTCCTGCTTTGCAAGCTTTGGTCGAGCTTGGTTATGAGGTTGCAGCCGTGGTAACCCAGCCTGATCGGGAAAAGGGCAGGAAGCGCGTTCTTACACCGCCGCCGGTCAAGGTGGAAGCCGAAAAGTTCGGTATTCCGGTCTTGCAGCCGGCGAAGCTGCGCAGCCCGGAAGCCGTCGCACAATTGCAAAAGCTGGCTCCGGACCTGATCGTAACGGCAGCATACGGACAAATTTTGCCCAAGTCGGTACTGGAGCTTCCCGCTCATGGCTGTATCAACGTGCATGCCTCTTTGCTTCCCAAATACCGAGGCGGGGCGCCGATCCATCATGCAGTAATCAACGGGGACAAGCTTACCGGCGTTACGATCATGTATATGGCCGAGGGACTTGATACGGGAGATATGATCAGCAAAATCGAGGTTCCGATCGAGGCGGCGGACACAACCGGATCAATGTTCGATAAATTAAGCGAGGCCGGGGCTGCATTGTTGAAGCGAACGCTGCCCGATCTGCTGGACGGCAAGCTTGCTGCCGCTCCGCAGAATCACGAGGCTGCAACATATGCGCCGAATATATCCCGTGAGGACGAAAAGATCGATTGGCGTGAGAGCAGTGAGCGGATCTATAATCGCGTGCGGGGCTTGAACCCGTGGCCTGGAGCTTTTACTTATTGGGAAGGCGCGGTTTTCAAGGTTTGGGAATGTTTGCCGCCGCAGACAGGGAGCGCCGGTGTACTTTCCGCCGAGGCGCCAGGTACAGTCGAACGTACCGACCGGCAGGGCATATGGGTGCGTACGGGGGATGGCTTGATCTGTCTGACCCGCATTCAGCCGGCCGGAAAAAAGGCGATGGGCATCGATGAATTTTCCAGAGGAACGGAGATCCTAAGAGGCACACGATTTGGAGTGAATGATGGTGCATAAGCGCAGCAGCGAGAAAAATAAAATAGCGGGAGCAAGAGGGGTTGCTTTGGAGGTCTTGATCCGTGTGGATCGGGATCGGGCCTATAGCAACCTTTTGTTGAATGAATGGATCGAACGCAGCGGCTTGCAGCGCACCGACGCAGCACTGGCGACGGAGCTCGTCTACGGTACGCTGCAGCGCAGGAATACGCTGGATTATATCCTTGAGGGCTTGGTCAGTAAAGGAATCGGCAAGCTTGAGCTCTGGGTGTTGAATTTATTGCGCATGAGCGTCTATCAGCTGAAGTATCTTGATCGCATTCCGCCGCATGCGGCGGTCAACGAAGCGGTCAATTTGGCCAAGGAGCGGGGACACCGCGGGATTACCGGCATGGTCAACGGAGTGCTGCGCAGTGTCATTCGATGCAAGGAGCTGCCTGTATTTCCGAACGACATGCCTCGGGAACAGCGGCTGGCGCTTGAATATTCGCACCCGCAGTGGATGGTTGCCAAATGGATCCGCCAATTCGGGGAGGAAGCGACCGAAGCAATCTGTCAGGCCGACAATCGCTCGCCGCATGTCAGCATTCGGGTCAACCGCGTGAAGACATCGCGAGAGGAAATGCTTGAGGCCTTGCAGAGGGAAGGCTATGAAGCAAAGCCTTCACCGCTTGCGGCAGACGGAATCGTGGTTGAAAGCGGCGGCAATATGGCCCATACGGATTGGTACAAGCAGGGAGAAATTTCGATTCAGGACGAAAGCTCGATGTTTGTGGCAGCCATGACGATGTCTGAACCCGGCATGCAGGTGCTTGACTGCTGTGCGGCCCCCGGCGGAAAAGCCGCCCATTTGGCGGAATTGATGCATGATCAGGGGACGGTATGGGCCAACGACATTCACGAGCACAAAGTGCGATTGGTTGAAAAACAGGCGGGAAGACTCGGCTTGTCGTCTATCCGCACAAGCGTCGGCGACGCCGCCAAGCTGTCGCAGACGCTCAAGGGGAAGCAATTCGACCGCATCCTGTTGGATGCGCCCTGCTCGGGCTTGGGCGTAATCCGGCGCAAGCCGGAAATCAAGTGGACCAAAGACGAACGGGATATTGAAGCGATCTCCGAGATTCAGGCCGCTCTGCTGCATGAGGTTCAGCAGCTGCTGAAACCGGGCGGAATTCTTGTATACAGCACCTGCACGCTTGCTTCCGAGGAGAATGAGGAGATGATTGCCAACTTTCTTGCCGCTCATCCCGATTTTGCAGCGGATATGAGTGTCAACGAACAATTGGAACAAAGACACTTGCAGAAGCTGGAAACGGGACCGGGCATGCTGACGATTTTGCCTTTTCATTTTGATTCGGACGGTTTTTTCATCGCCCGGATGCGAAAAAAGCATAGCGGATAACACGAATCACAGCAAGCTTTGCAAGGCGCTAAGCGAAAAGCTTTTGTAGCGCGCTTGATTTATGATAAAATAAAACGGATAAGCCGAGAAATAACAAAGATACGGGTAGTGATAAGTTGAAACCATTTATTTATGATTTGACATTGGCAGAGCTTCAGGATTGGGTGAAAGAGGCTGGGGAGCCTTCTTTTCGCGCGGGTCAAATTTTTGACTGGCTTTATGTGAAAAGGGCGGTCCGCTTCGAGGATATGAGCAATTTGCCGAAGGGACTCAGAGAGAAGCTTGACGAATCCTTTCAATTTGTGGTGCTCAAAGAAATTACGCGGATGGAGTCGAAGGACGGTACGGTCAAGTTTTTATTCGGACTGCATGACGATCATGCGATCGAAACCGTGTTGATGCGGCACAACTACGGCAACAGCGTATGCGTCACGACGCAGGTGGGCTGCCGCATAGGCTGTACGTTTTGCGCTTCCACGCTAGGCGGACTCAAACGGAATTTGACAGCGGGCGAAATCGTGGCTCAGGTGGTGGAAACCCAGCGGCTGCTGGATCAGGAAAAGCAGCGGGTGAGCAGCATCGTCATTATGGGTTCGGGCGAGCCTTTTGAAAACTACGATGAGATGATGAAATTTTTGCATATCATGATCCACGAGAAAGGTCTCCATATCGGACAGCGCCACATTACGGTGTCGACCAGCGGCATCGTACCCAATATTTATCGGTTTGCCGATGAAAACACGCAGATCAGTCTGGCCATTTCGATTCACGCCCCAAACGACGAGCTGCGCTCCAAATTGATGCCTGTTAACCGCCGATTCCCTTTTGAAGAGGTGATGAAGGCGTGCAAATATTATACCGAAAAAACAGGACGCAGAATTACATTTGAATATGCCTTGATCGGCGGGGTCAACGATCGTCCCGAGCATGCCCAGGAGCTTGCGGAGGTTTTGCGTGCGCTGGAGATTCCCTGCCATGTGAATCTGATTCCGGTCAACTATGTGCCGGAGCGTAATTATGTAAGAACTCCGCGGGATGACATTTTTACTTTTCAGCATACCCTTGAACGCAATAAAATCAACGCAACGATCCGCAGAGAGCAGGGCGGGGATATTGCGGCAGCCTGTGGACAATTGCGGGCAAAGCATATGGAGTCCAGTGCGAGGTGAAAAATGGGATGAAAACGGCCCACAAAACGGATACCGGTCTGATTCGCTTGGTGAATGAAGACCGGTTGATCGTTCAGGAGAATTTGAATGGGTTTACATTGGCGATCGTCGCCGACGGCATGGGAGGTCATCAGGCTGGAGATATCGCCAGCCAAATTGCCATCGAAACGATTCAACAGGAGATGCAAAACGTACATACCGGAATGGATGGGGAAGAGAGAGAGCGGCAATTGGTGGGTGCTGTACGGAAAGCCAACCAGAAAGTTTTCGATCTCGCATCAAACCAGGAGCAGTATTTGGGGATGGGCACGACGGTTGTAGCCGCTTTGGTCACGGAAGAAATGATTCTTATCGCACATATCGGCGACAGCCGCGCTTACTTGATCGGAAACGAGGAAGTGACGCAGCTGACGGAGGATCATTCGCTTGTCAACGAACTGGTGAAATCCGGACAAATCAAACCGGAGGAAGCCAACAGCCACCCACGCAAAAATGTGCTTATCCGCGCGCTCGGAACCGAAGAAAACGTGGAGATCGATATTGTGCAAAGCCCATGGAATAAAGGGGACACCCTCATGCTCTGCAGTGACGGTTTAAGCAATATGATGGATCAAGCCGCTCTGAAAAGCGTTCTTCATACCGACAACAGCTTGGAGTGGAAGGCGGACCGCTTGATTGAACAGGCTCTGAAAGCCGGCGGAGACGATAACGTTACCGTTGTTCTGCTAGCCAACGAACAACCGGATCAGGCCCAAGGAGGGATGAGTCTGTGATCGGTCATGTATTGGGCGGACGCTATGAGATTATGGAAAGAATCGGCGGAGGAGGAATGGCCCTCGTATACAAAGCGCATGATATTTTGCTGAACCGCAAGGTTGCAGTTAAAATTTTGCGCCAGCAGTTTGTTCATGACGAAGAATTTATCCGCCGCTTTCGGCGCGAAGCGCAATCCGCCGCATCCTTGTCCCACCCGAATGTGGTCAGTATTTATGATGTAGGCCGGGAAAACGAAACCCATTACATCGTAATGGAATATATTGAAGGCACCAATTTGAACGAGAAAATTAAAGACATGGCGCCCCTGCAGGTTGAGGAAGCGGTGCACATCGCCTCGCAAATTTGCGATGCATTGGATCATGCCCATCATAATCAAATTATTCATAGGGATATCAAACCTCACAATATTTTGATCGGCAAAAACGGCAGAGTCAAGGTGACCGATTTCGGGATAGCCCGCGCAGCCAAATCGACGGATATTACCCAGACGGGTTCGGTGATCGGTTCGGTGCATTATTTTTCCCCGGAGCATGCGCAGGGAGTATCGCAAGGCGAAAAATCGGATATTTATTCGCTCGGCATCGTTTTATATCAAATGCTTACGGGCAAGCTCCCCTTTCTCGGGGAAAGCCCGATTAGTGTTGCGCTCAAGCATCTGCAGGAAGAGGTGGAGGAGCCGCGCAAGGTTAATCCGCTGATTCCGCAAAGTGTTGAAAATATCATTCTCAAAGCGATGCGAAAAAAACCGCAAGAGAGGTATGATTCCGCAGGGGAAATGCTGAAGGATCTGGAAACCTGTCTTTTGCCCGCCAAAAGGAACGAAGCGAAGCTGGCCTTTTCTCCCGATGACGCTGACGACGAGATGCAAACCCGGGTCATGCCGGCGATCCGCGACAAGCATGCCTCCGCTTCCGATCATGATGATGCCCGTTACGAGGAGTGGCAAGGATTGAATGAAAGGAAGAAGAAAAGCATGCCATGGCTGAAGCCGTTGATCTGGTTTGTGGTGGTAATCGCTTTGCTGCTCGGAATGTGGTTCGGTGTCCACTACGTGCTGGGAAAAATGCGGGTGCCGAACACGCAGGTGCCCGATGTACGCGGCGTTTCCATCGAGCAAGCCAAAAAGCAGCTGGCTCAAGCGCAGCTCAGTCCGTATCCGATCGATTACAAATTCAGCGACAACGTGCCTAAAGACGTCGTCATGGAGCAGGAAAATGCGGGGTTGACGGTCAAGATCAACTCGACGATCCGGCTTGTCGTGAGCAAAGGCGTGGAAATGGCCAACATGCAGGATTATCGGGGCATGACATGGGACAGTGTGCAGCAGCAGCTGCAGTCGAATTTCAGCGGGGATCAAATCCAGCCGCCCCGTCAAGTGGAGAGCGATCAACCGGTGGGAACGATTATCGACCAATCTCCCGCACCCAATGCGGAATACGATCCGAAAAAGGTCGTGTTCAGCTTTACCGTTAGCAAAGGCAAAGGCACGTTCGATATGCCGGATTTGACGGGCAAAACGCTGGAGGAAGCAAAGGCCGAGCTGTTGAAGAACAACTTGCTGTTGGATGATAAGATCGAATCGGAGAAAAGCTATCTTCCGAAGGGGACCGTCGTCAAGCAATTCCCGTACGAGCCAGGCATGCAGGTCGAGCAAGGGGCGAAAATCACCTTGTTTCTGAGCTCGGGTTACCCTGATGACGCGAAGGAAGGAATCAAGAATGTCGTCGTCGATCCTTATCCGGATGCGAGCAAATCGACGGTAAAGATAACCGTCAGCGATGCAAGAGGGGACATGGTTTGGAAAACCGAGGATATTACGAAAAGAATGAATTATGCTGTGCCGGTCGTCGTTTCCAAAAAAACCAATGCGGTGATTACGGTATACAAAAATGATACGCCGGAGGATATCATAACGGTAACCTACCAGGATGTCGCACAAATGCAGCAGCCGATCACCGGTGCCGACAGCGGACAAACGAACACAGCCGCAAACGGGACCGGTGCAAGTGACCAAGGTACGGCGAATGCCGCCGGATCCGGCGGCAGCAATCCATAGAACAGACCAGCAGGAGGCGGATTCATGCCGGAGGGCCTAATCATTAAAGCGCTGAGCGGATATTATTATGTAAAGCCTGAAGATAATCAGCTGCCGATCGTGCAGTGCAGGGCGCGCGGCCTGTTTAAGAAAAAGGGGATATCCCCGCTTGTCGGCGACCATGTCTTCTATGAAACGACGGAGAACGGCGAAGGTACGGTCACGCAAATCAAGCCGCGGTTTTCCGAGCTGATCCGGCCGCCTGTTGCCAATGTGGACTTGGCGCTGCTTGTTTTTTCATTGGATGAACCGGCGTTGAATTTGTCCTTGCTTGACAAATTTCTGGTTCATACGGAAAAAGCCGGTCTTGAATCCGTCATCTGCTTGTCGAAATTCGACCTGATGGAGGTTGAAGAAAGCGTTCCTGTTGCGGGAAATTTAACATTGAAGGCTATTATCGAACTGTACGAAGACATAGGCTATAAAGTGCTGCTGACCAGCACAAAAGCCGGGCTCGGCGGTGAAGAAGTGATGGCTTGCTTGAAGGATCGGGTTACGGTTGTAGCCGGTCAATCCGGTGTGGGGAAATCCTCGCTGCTGAATATGCTGATTGCCGGGATCGAGCTGGAAACAGCGCCGATCAGCATGAAGCTGGGGCGGGGCAAGCATACGACCCGTCATGTGGAATTGATTCCGCTTGCGCAAGGCGGATGGGTTGCAGATACGCCGGGCTTCAGTCAATTGGATTTTCAGGGCATTGAAAAAGAGCAGCTGACTGATTATTTCAAGGACTTCTCCCGTTTCTCCCAGAACTGCAAATTTCGCGGCTGCCTCCATCTTACCGAGCCGGGCTGCCGTGTGACCGAAGCGAGAGAGCAGGGGCTGCTGGCCGTTCACCGTTATGCGCATTATGTGCAGTTTCTCGAAGAAATAAAGGATCAAAAGAGGAGGTATTAAAGACGTGTTACGAATCGCACCATCCATTCTTGCTTCCGACTTTTCCATGCTGGGAGACGAAATTCACGATGTGGAAAAAGCGGGGGCAGACTGGATTCACGTTGACGTAATGGACGGACATTTCGTCCCCAATATCACGATAGGCGTACCTGTTGTCAAAAGCATTCGGGCGATCACCAGTTTACCGCTGGACGTTCATTTGATGATCAGCAACCCGGATGCGTATATCGCCGATTTTGCCGAAGCCGGGGCCGATATCATTACAGTGCATGCCGAAGCCTGCAATCACCTGCACCGTACACTGTCGTTCATTAAGCAGCACCGCAAAAAAGCGGGGGTTGCCATCAATCCGGCTACGCCGCTTGCTGCGATCGAGGCGATTCTGCCGCTTGTCGATCTCGTCTTGGTCATGACGATTAATCCCGGCTTTGGCGGTCAGGCATTAATTGATTTGACGCTGCCGAAAATCGTCCGGCTGAAAGACATGATCACCCGGCAAAAGCTTTCTCACATTGACATTGAAGTCGATGGCGGGATCAATTCGGAAACGGTAAAAACGGTAGTGGAGGCAGGGGCCAATGTTCTTGTGGCGGGAACGGCGGTTTTTGGCGTGAGTGACAGAAAAGCGGCAATCAGGGATTTGCGTTCGCTTGCCGTCATATAATATACAATACTTGCCGCATATGCGGCTGCATGCCGATTTAGGCATGATTTGAAAATCTGCCGCATACGATGTTAGAAAGGACATATGCCTTACATTAGCGGCTGCATGCGGAAGGGAAAGCACGAAAGCAGCACACTCTGAATATATATAGGTTATAGTTGATGCCGATTTTCGCGCGGGGGCATGAACGATTATCAATAGGAGGGCTGGAGATGAGATTTTACACCATAAAACTGCCAAGATTCCTGGGAGGATTTGTGAAGGCCGTTCTGAATACGTTTCAAAAAAACTGACATCTTGTTAAGCAGCGGGAGACACGAGAGCCGGTAAAACGCCAAGAAAAAAAGCACCATATATCCGGGTGCTTTTTGTCTATATATTAGGCGCGAACCACTTTTCCTGATTTCAGAGCCCGGGTACTTACATAAACGCGCTTTGGTTTGCCGTCGACCAAAATCCGGACCTTTTGAACGTTGACGCCCCAGGTGCGTTTTGTTTTATTATTCGCATGAGAAACATTGTTTCCTTGCTTCGGCGATTTACCGGTTACATAACATTTACGAGACATTTAGACACACCCCCTCCGCAGAGTCACTACCGAACCTTATTTGTCTTTTTGGAAACATACTACATTATAATAGCATATCAGAAAAACGAAAGTCAATGACCGGAACTCGCTTTGACGGTGTTTTTTGCCCGATAAATGAAATCCATGCATCCGTTTGATGCGGATTGCATTTATTTATTCGCATGATTATAGTACAATGAGTTATAGCCCATAATATCTCTAAAAGGAGATGGTCAAGGATGCCAATTGAAATGGTTACGGAAGGCGGCAAAGTCTACATATCCGATGAAGTCGTAGCGGTTATCGCCGGATCGGCCGCGCTGGATTGTTACGGACTTGTCGGCATGTCATCTCGAAAATTCAAAGACGGCATCGCAGAGCTTTTGGGCAGGGAAAACCTGGGACGCGGAGTGGAAGTCCGCCGCGAGAACGAAGCCCTGCTGATTGACCTGTACATTATTGTGAGCTACGGCACGAAAATATCGGAGGTCGCGCACAACATCCAAGTGAAAGTAAAATACGTCCTTAATGAGATCGTCGGTCTTCATGTTGATGATGTGAATATCTACGTGCAAGGGGTTCGTGTATCTCGTTAGAGA
>CAZESH010000112.1:0-12458 GCA_964514665.1 uncultured Caryophanales bacterium | reverse complement strand
CAATTGCATAAGGCACATCATCAATAGCCTTGTTCACTCTGCTGCGGATTTCCTCATCCGATAAATCCGCTGTAATCGCTCCCGGACCCAGCCATTTCTTGCTGCCGCTGAGCGGTTCCATCGGCAGATGCACCAGCACGTCGTCCCCCGCTTGGTGCGCCCATTCAGCATCCCGCTTTGTCGTGATCTGAAAGGGCATGACTGCGACCGTAATCGGAAAGGGCAGATCAATCATTTGCCTTGTGCCGGGCATGTCATTTCCCAAATCGTCAATCACGATCACAGCCCATTTCTTGGAGTCCTGCCGATCCGCAGCATATCCGGGCGAAAATCCGAAGCCAAGCAGCAAGACAGCGGCTGTGGACAGGACGCTCAGCAGTCGTAAAGTCTTCAACAATCATCATCACCTAGCCATCTGTTTTTATCTTAATATGGTCTTCGATACATTTTTTAATCAATCCTGTGAAAAAATGAATGCAGTGGCATCGTATGTCGCATTTCTTAATGGAGGTGTCGTCTGAACATGCGTTCAACCCTTGTAATCCTTGTTCTCAGTACAGCGCTGTTGATTGGCCCGTTCTTCCAGACTCCCAGGACTTTTGCAGAGCACAATACGCTGAAACCGAAAGACCGGCAATATTTTGAATCGCGGGGCGAAGCGGTATGGGAGGCGCCGACAGACCGGAAGGTGATTGCGCTTACTTTTGACGACGGACCCGATCCCGTTCAAACTCCGCAAATTTTGGATATCCTGGAGCAGTATCACGCGAAAGCCACCTTTTTTGTTATTGGCAGCAACGTGCGGAATTATCCGGATATCGCCAAGCGCGCGGCTCGTGACGGGTTCGAGCTGGCCAATCATACCGATCATCATTTAATGATCAACAGCAGGACCTCCATGCAAAAAATCCAAGAAGAGATTGCATCGGCCCAAAAAACGATCCGGCAGGTGACCGGGCAGCAGCCCCATCTTTTTCGTCCGCCGGGCGGTTTCTATAATCAAAATGTAATCCTATCGGCGAATAAGGAAGGAAACCTCGTGGTAATGTGGTCCTGGCATCAGGACACGAAGGATTGGCAAAAACCCGGGGTGCAGGCGATTGTCCGAAAAGTGCTGAACAACGCAAGAAATGGCGATATCATCCTGTTTCATGATCACGTGGAAGGGAAAAGTCAAACCATACCTGCATTGAAAACCATCATCCCCGAGCTGCAAAAAAGAGGTTACCGCTTTGTCACGGTTTCCGAGCTTCTGAAGATTGCGGCATTTCCCAGCAAGCTGTTAAGCCAAACCATAGCGCCGATAGCGCCAAATTGCGATGTGCTGATCGATGTCGGACACGGCGGTGTAGACGGAGGTACATCTTACGGGGATATCCTCGAGAAGGATATCAATCTTGAGGTTGCCCAAAAGCTGTATGCGCTGCTCCGGGCGGATGGTTATGCGGCGGTGCTGAACCGGGATGGTGATTACGCGCTCAGCGAGCATAATCAATGGCTCCGCATTCGCTCCAGACACCGCAAGGATTTGGCGCAGCGCTTGCATTTGTCCAAAGCGCTGGCGCCGAAGCTGCTCGTCAGTCTTCACGTCAATTGGGCGGCCACCCCCACCCCTCACGGTCCGTTCGTCTTGTACCAGAAAAAGGGGTGGCACAGCCTGCTGGGCGCGCAAATCATGCAATCCGCCTTGAACCGATATTACGGAACTCATAGAGCACCAGCCGTCGGTCCGCGCTTTTATGTCCTCAATCTGTCGAAGCATCCCTCGATGATCGTTGAAATGGGCTATATCAGCAACCCCTCCGACCGAACCCTGATGACCAGCGCAAAAGGCCAGCAGGAGCTGGCTTCGGTTATACGCGATGCAGTCAAGGAGTACTTGATGCTGGAAGGGATGATGCCGGGCTCACAGAAAAAATGACGGTTTGTTGAACAATCCGCAGATACCGACTTGAACTGAGCGGCATTTCCTTATTAGCGAGCGGAGAGATTTTTATTCCTAATAATCACTTTCGATTTCCAATTGACAATTAAAAGAAGCTGTTCCTCCATGTACTCGGGGAATGTTTGAATCCATCCTGAATCCAGTGGAAAATAAGTCCTAATAAAGCATTCATCGTGTAAATGACGAAAAGTTCACGGTTAACCAAGAGTCCCGATTCGGATTGAGGAAATTCAAAGTCTTCCAATGCAATATCTGTTAAGGCGTGAATGATTTTTTCCCGAAACTCCGGCAGCACTTCCGGATGAAGAAATGAGGTATACACCGATGAATTTTGGTACATGTGGTCAAAAATGGAAATGGCATTCGCTGACAGATCCTCCAATTGGAACGAATCCACATTTCGGTATGGAGCGCGGAACGACTCAATGAGATCTGCGATAATCTCGTGAATCAAGTCCTCCAGTAAATCTTTCTTGCTTTCATAATGCTTGTAAAAGGTGCCGCGGTTATAATCGGCTAATTCCACAATCTCCGTTATGGAAATCGCCGAAAACGGTTTTTGCTCCATTAGCGCCAAGAGCGCATTCCTGAGCGCCAGCTTGCTTCGAACAATTCTCCTGTCTGTATTCCCTTTGTCGGTTGCCAAGTGAGATCATCCTTTAATTTTTTTCGCAAATCATCAACAAAGATGTTGGTTTTGTTTGTTTTTACACAAAAGCTGCAGTTTTGATGATTGTTTGTCCCAATGTATCTTATTATACTAGAAGTAACATGCGTTCGTTAATGAACAATTGTTGATTTTCATGAAAAAATTCACATTTGGAGGGATTTGCATGAAACTTGCAGGCAAGGTCGCTGTGGTTACAGGTGCCGGCTCCGGAATGGGACGGGAAATTGCCCTATTATTTGCCAAAGAAGGCGCAAAGGTAGTCGTATCGGATCTTAATGAAAATGCAGCGAACGAAACCGTAAGCATGATCCAAAGAGAAAAGGGTACAGCCACGGTTGTGATCGCCAATGTTGCAAAAGAAGACGATGTGCAGCGGATGATTGACACAGCGGTTGAGACATATGGCACTGTCGATATTCTGGTAAACAACGCCGGGATTATGGACGGCATGGTGCCTGCCCATCAATTGACCGATGATCTATGGGAACGTGTCATTGCTGTAAATACAACGGGTCCGATGAGAGCGATTCGTAAAACCCTTCCCATCTTCTTGGACAAAGGCAAAGGCAATATTATCAACATAGCTTCGATCGGCGGATTGTACGGATCCCGGGCAGGGACGGCCTATACGACTTCGAAACATGCAGTGGTGGGCTTGACGAAAAACGTCGGCTTTCAATATGCAAAGTTGGGCATTCGCTGCAACGCCATCGCGCCAGGCGGGGTGAACACGAATATCGGCATGGGCAGCTCGGTGCCTAATGAATTCGGTCTGGACAAGGCGATGGCTGGAATGGGCATCAATCCAAGAATGGGAGAACCTTCAGAGATCGCCGGCGTGGCCTTGTTCCTGGCATCTGAGGACGCAAGCTTTGTCAACGGTACGGTAATCACAGCAGATGCCGGCTGGACGGCGTATTAAAAGAGTAGGGTTGGACACAAAAATCAAAAAATAAGATATAATACAATAGATCATCAGCGACTCTTCATAAAAGAAAAACACACTGGCCAACAGTGTGTTTAAATTTTTATCTTTTCAATTTTTATTACCATCGTTATCATAAAAGCTGTAAAGCTTATCAAACTGTGAAAAACCGCCCGGAATATCGGTTCCCAATCCCAGAAATTTGCTTAACATGAGCGAAGCCTGAGCACGGGTCAACAGCTTATCCGCGTGGAACCGTCCGTCTTCATAGCCGCTGATCCATTTGAATTTAGCCAATGCGAGTACATGCGATCTTGCCCATGACGGAATTTCCTCAAGATCTGGAAAAGTCGCATCAGGATAAATCATCTCTACAGGAATCTCTTCATAACCCGTATAGAAATTTTGAAATTGCTCCGAACGCCCTATGATTGCGGCAGCTTCGGCACGCGTAATCGTTCGTTTCGGTTGGAAGTATCTCTTTTGACCCATGTTTTCTCCAGTGATCAGCCCAACTTCAGCCAATGCGTCTACATAAGGCTTGGACCACGCATTATCCGGCAGATCCGCAAACGTTACCTGTTGACCGGCACTTGCTTTTACCTTCAAGATGAGTGCCATCAAGGTTGCAAATTCTTCACGGGTGATCGGTTGGTCGGGAGCAAATCGGTCACTGCTGCGACCATGAACGATACCCAGATAATTCAAGACTTCAATTGGAGTACGGGCCCAATGATTGGACGGGACATCGCGGAATTTATTCTCCCGGTCCACATAAAAAATCCGAGAATACACAGAACTATTTAGAGATTCAAACGCAGCTCCAACTACTTTCAGATCATGAAAACCATCCTCCAGCTTGGACGTATCCACCGTGAAATCCATCTTATATTGTTTGCCATTGTTATCGAGACCCTGAGCTTCCTTGCCGTCAACATATATTCGCAGATCTACAGGATTGTTGTAATATGTGGCATTTGCCTCAATCTGTTGAGGCACCGGTTGAAAAGGATTGTAAAAACCGGATACTCCCACCCAAGGCGAGGATTTATCAGCAATCCTCAAATCGAGTGCAGTCAGAGATACATCGATAACTCTATAAGCATGGCCGGATGTCTCGCTGTTCTCGACAGACCCGTTATAAACCGGACTGACCAACAGATTATAGTCACCTGTCCGGGGAAGCTGGAATTCCGTACGGTAGGTTTCGAACCGGGTCGGGCCCGGTGTTCTCTCCTTTGCTGAGGAGCCTAAGTCCGAAGTAAACAAGATTGCCTTCGTTTCCGGATCCTGGATCGACAAGCGGATTTTGTTGCGGTTCGCATCTTTTCTGACCGACAAATAAATCGGTCCCGCTTCGGCCGA
The DNA here is from genome assembly GCA_964514665.1 of uncultured Caryophanales bacterium. Classification (GTDB taxonomy): domain Bacteria; phylum Bacillota; class Bacilli; order Paenibacillales; family KCTC-25726; genus CAZESH01. The sequence goes on along the minus strand of CAZESH010000112.1, from coordinate 7,553 downwards.
AAAACGATAGACATTTTCCTGAGGATATTCCATTCTTTCAATAAAATTTGGCATGGTTTGAGAATAAAGAATCGATTTTCCATTCGTTTTCAAGCTCATTTTGATGTTGTTTTGCAAATATCCCCCATTGTTGTCAGCAGGCAGACCGCTATCAATGTATAGAGAATAGGTCTGGTTTTTCTTTAATGGATTCGCTACCTGAAAAATGCAATCATTCGAAGATTGGCCGACATTATCCGACCAATTCACCAGATCTCCGTTTTGTTCAAAAAGTACAGCATAGCTGCTAACCCTATCACACATCGGCGGTTTGTTGAAACGGAGCCGGATCGTCTCAACATTTGGATTAATCGTATCTCCTTCTTGAACCCGAACCTGCTGGTCCCCGCCTTGATAATCAACAAGCAAACCTTCGAAAATAAAAGCTTCTTCAGCTTTTACACTTTTCATAGGAACAATTGAGACCATGAATAAAATGAGGACTAGAAGGGTTGAAAATATTTTATTTGTGACTAGAAAATTACTGAACATGACATCAACACTTTCTATATCAATTTCATAAAAAGGTTATCCTAAATTCATCGATATCTCCAACCTTTTTTATTGGTATATTTACCAGATTCAGCATGATCAGCTGCCATTCAATAAGGCAGATACCAACTTCCTAACAACAAAAAATCCCTTGATCACAAGGGATTTCACGTATATACATAGCTATGACCTGTACAGGGATCGAACCTGTGACCTCTACCCTGTCAAGGTAGCGCTCTCCCAGCTGAGCTAACAGGTCTTGTTTGGACACAAAAGTTAGTTTAGCAGGGAATGCGGGGAAAGTCAAATGGAAAAATGATAAAGCTAAAGAGAATATTTTTACATTAAAATTTATACAATTTTTGGGCGGGACTGGTTGATCGCTGCGAATCAGAGGGCACTAAATTTCGGGGGGAACGAAGCATTAATATATATCTGCAGGTAATATGGGCAAGTCCGCTGAACGAGAAGCGCGTTAATGTAAATTTGCAGGAAAATGGGGCAAATAAACGAGTATAGCGGAGAAAACAATCGATTCACCCGCAATTTTGCAGGTAATAGCGGCCAAATCCGCTGCAGAAGGCGATTTACCTGCATTTTTGCAGGTGCGCGATGGATTGGCTTTGCCCCTCTCTCCAAAAGAGGGGAAAAGCCATGCCCAAGGCCAGTACAGCCCAAGGCGGCTCTATTCACAGCTCCTCCTCAACCGGCCAGCCGTAGCTGTCGAACCATTCTCCGCGGATGTAATTGTCGAGCGAGCGGCGCACGTACGGGATCATTTCCGCGTCCGGCAGGGCGTCGAGCGGGAACCATCGCAGCTCCTCGCACTTGTCCGGTTCGGCGTTGCGGATCGTGCCCCGCCAGCGCTCCACGGCGACAAAGAAGTCGATCCGCTCCTCATCGGAGCGGCGGTGCATCACCCCGATGAGTCGCACATCCTGCGGCGCGATCTCGATGCCCGCTTCCTCCTTCGCTTCGCGCACGGCGGCCTGCACCACTTGCTCATCGCCGTCCAAATGCCCGGCGACCACGCTGTACATCCCGTCGCAGTACCCGGTGTTTTGCCGTTTCAGCAGCAGCACCTGTCCGTCCCGAAGCAGGAAGATGTGGACAGCGGCGATAAGCTTGAAGCGGCGGCGCATTAGATCCTTTGACGATTCTGACATAACGTTCTCCTTTTGATAGATTTGCCTGGTATGCTGTGCGAAAGCATGTCCTTCGTATGCACGACGGTGGAATCGGCTCCCGAAATGCGATATTGTAGAATATATTATGAATAGTAGAGACAGCATCAAAAACGGGAGGAAACCATGAAGAAAAAACTTGCCATCGACCAGGACGGCGTGTTGGCCGACCTTCATCTCAAATGGATGGACCATTACAACCGCGATTACAACGACTGCCTGAGCAAGGAAAGCATCGTCGGGCGAAGAATGATCGATGCGGTCAAGTCCGAATGCGGCCAGAAAATTTACGATTATCTCGCAATCCCCGATTTTTTCCTCGATCTTGAGGTTGTGGAGGACAGCCAGGAGGTCGTTTATGAGCTGAGCAAGCACTATGAGATCTACATTGCCACGGCCGCAATGGAAGTGCCGATGTCCTTTAAAGCCAAGTACGATTGGCTGCAGCGGCACTTCAGCTTCATTCCCGACTCGCACTATGTGTTCTGCGGGGACAAAAGCATCATCGGCGCCGATATCCTGATCGACGACAGCCCGCGGAATTTGCACGCTTTCAAAGGACGCGGCATTCTCTTCAGCGCCTTTCACAACAGCGGCAATGAACAATTCGAACGCGCCGACAGCTGGCGGGAAATCGCCGAACTGCTGATCGATTAAGCCGATTCACGGTACGAGAGACGCAGACGCTTTTCTCCCCCTGATCCGGGAATGCAGCAAGGTCAAGAGCGGCAGCGTCCAGAGAAAAACAGCATATGGCGCATAGCTTTCCACAGGCACGCCCATCACGGTGCTGCAAAGGATCGCCAGCATATTCCAGGGAATAAGCGCCGCGAAGATCAGGCTCGTATCGGCGACGACCCGCGCCAGCTGCACCGGCTCATGCCGCTGCGACCAGATCGGCAGCAGGCTTCTGCCGCTCATCATGATCGGCAGCGTTTGCGTGCAGGATACAAGCCCCAGTCCGAGCCCGAACAACAGCTGCGAAAGGTCGAGCGGAAAAGCGAAACAGATGGGCCCAACACCTTGGCCATATACGGCTGGAGAATGCGGTATTCCTCCAGAATGCCGTTAAAGGCTCCGGCCATGGCAATCAGCAGCACAAGGCCGAACATGTCGGATATCCCTTTGCCGCGCAGCCGCTCCGATTCGCCGTTGTCATAGCCGGACCACAATGCATGCAGCCAGGCTGCGGGAGTCAGATGCTGCAGCAAGCTGCCGAGTGCGATGGCCGCGGCAATCGCCAGCAAAAAAGCTGTGCGGATGCGCAGACGCAGCAGAACGGATGCAATCAGCAGCACAGGCGGAACAATCAGCGCCGGATGCAGCACGAAGCGGTCGGAGATGGCTGTCGTGACCGCTTCTCCGGCCGATGTCCGCCATTGCCCAAACCAATCGGCCGCGGCGTAAAACAGCAGGCTGGCCGCCACCGCCGCCACAGTAGTCGGCAGCATCGCCTTCAGCTGGGCGGCTGAGGAGACGCCTGCAGAAGCGGCCACCAGCTGATGGGCGCTGGAGAACGGCGAGCTTCTGTCGCCGACAAAGGCCCCCGAAGCGAGTGCACCGGCGACGAGCGGCAGCGGAATCTGCAGAAACGAGGCCATGCCCAGCAGCGGAATGCCGATGGCGCTCAGCGTTCCCGTCGAGGTGCCGATCGTCATCGAAATTACCGCGGCAAATATAAACGTAAAGCTTAGAAAATAAGCCGGGTTTAACAAGCCAAGCCCCAAATGGATCATATAAGGAATCGTGCCGCTTGCCGTCCAGGCCGGTATCAGCAGCCCGATCAGCAGCAAAATCCACACGACCTCCTTCGTATGGCCCGCTCCCCTCTTCATGCTCGCGAGCACACCGGACCACTCCGCCCCATGCTTCAAAATCAAGATCATCAGCAATCCCAGGCCCAAAGAAAATCCCGCAGCCAGCGGGATTCCCCTCATATATGCAATCATCAGACCAGCGACGGCGACTCCCGTCACCGCCGCCAACTGCCGACCGTTCAACATTTATCCAAGCCCCTTATTTGTTTGCGTATGCTTGACTCCATTGCAGAAGCACCTCTCCGCTTTTCTCCAAAGCCAGCTCCAGAGCTTCCGTCGTGCCGCGAAACGGATGGACCGCCCCGAAGGTGTGGCTGCCTCCCGGAATCACCGTATAACTGATGTGCGGATTAACGGACAGCAGCTTTTCCGAACCTTTTCGCAGCCTTTCCCCGTCATTGGAGCCTTGAATCAAAGCGATCGGCACCTTCGCTTCGGGTGCCCGGGCAATAATATTGAAGCGTTCCGCATTACGTTCGATGTCATGCAGAATCTCCACATCCAACGGCATGCGTTGGCCCGTTCGTGCATTGTCCACGTAAGAGCGCCCATTGGCCCGCATCTCCGCCTTGACTTCCGGAGAGAACAAATCGACGTTCGCAATCCCGTTCCAGCTGATGATCCCTTTCACCCGCTCAGGATGGTCGAAGGCATAAATCAGGCAGACGCCCGCTCCCCTGCTGTGCCCAAGCAGAAACAACGGATCGGCGGCAGGCTGCGGCTCGCAGGGCAGGCTTCTTTCCTTGATAGCAGCAGCCAGTGTATCCAAATCTTCAAGCTCGCGGGAATAGGTATTCCGCGCGAACTTCTCCAGCTCGTCAAAATCCTCCAATTGCTCCCCTACGCCGTTATGGGAAAAATTAAAGGTGATCACATCCAGCCGTTCCGAAAGCTGCTCGCCGACGTACGGGAACATCCCCCAATCCTTGAAGCCCTTGTAGCCATGGCAGATGATCAATGTCCCCGCGGAATCTTCCTTGGCCGGGAACAAGCTGCCGCGAATCACGCGATCGGAAGAAACGGCAAGCTGAAACGAATGCGGCATCTCCAATCCTCCTTATAATTCCACACGGGTGCGGGTTTTGGCCGACTGAAGGCAAGCCTCGACAAGCCGCATATTGCGGATGCTGTCCGAGGGCGGAAATTTCAGCGGTTTATGATTCATGCAGCTGTATGCAAAATCGTCGGCTTGGGCGGTATATTGATCGAGCTCCTCCACCTTCTCCTGCCACGAGCTCCCCCCGGAAAAGACGGTAAAGTCCGCTTCGCCCTTTCCATACAGAAAAGCATGCGGGATCTCGATCCGGCCTTTATCTCCCAAAATCTCGATGCGGTTGCGAAAATCCGCCCACATGCCGCAGTCGAAGGTGAGGCTTACGCCGTCGGGAAACTCCACCAGGCCGGCCGACATCATGTCGACGCCGCCGAACTGCTCCGGGAAGACGGAATGAACCGTCACGGCCAGCGGCTCCTGCCCCAGCAGCATGCGGGCGGCGCTGAGCGGATAGACGCCGACATCGTACAACGATCCGCCGCCTTCCTCGGGCTTTGTGCGGTAATCTCCGGCAAGATGCTCCGCCCCGTTGAAGGTAAAGCTCGCATGGATCATTCTAAGCTCGCCGATTTCTCCCGAGGCGATGATTTTCTTGATGCTCTGGTAGCGGGGATGATGGCGGTACATGAAAGCTTCCGCCAACCGCACGCCCGCTTTCTCGCATGCCTTCACCATCATTTCCGCCTGCTTCGCATCGATTGCCAGCGGCTTCTCGCAAAGCACATGCTTGCCCGCTTCCGCCGCTTTGATCGTCCATTCCATATGCAAATGATTGGGCAGCGGTATGTATATCGCGTCAATATCCGGGTCGCGGAGCAGCTCTTCGTAAGTACCGTAAAATTTCGGAATATTCCATTCTTCCGCAGCAGCCTTCGCTTTCTCCAAACTTCTGCTGGCAATTGCGGCAACCTCGCCCACCTCGGACTTTTGGATGCCGGGAATTACCGCTCTGAAAGCTATCCGCGCACTGCCCAAAATGCCCCATCTGAATCTCCCCTGATTCGCTGCAGCCATACCCATCTCTCCATTCCCATTCAATTTACTCCCCCCATTATAAAACAATTGGCTGAAATCCCCAACAGAGAAAGCAAAAATACTGAGAAAATAATCCGCCGCAACCTTTGTTTTCCTATTCACGTCTATAAGTTTGCACGCAAAAAGCATACAATAGAGGTGAAATGTGATGAAAAGATGGATACGCGCAAGCCTGCTTGTCGTCATGGCAATTTTCATCTTTGCCGGCAGCGCGCTGGCTTTTCAGGATGTGCAGCACAGTCCGGGAAAAGAAAAAATCAACGAACTTCAGCAGCGCGGCATTATCCACGGAGTCGGCAGCGGCAAATTTCAACCGGACGGACTGCTGACCAATGCGCAGTGCGCCGCATTTCTGGTGAACGGACTGCAGCTCAATCTCGACCGGCTGCGCTTTATCAAGGAACCTAAAGCAAGCGACACTTTCACCAAGGTTGCCGACAACGCCTGGTACGCCAAGGATTTTGTGATCGCAAGCCTGAACAATGTGCCGTTTCCCAGCGACGTGGATCCAGACGCGCCGATCACGCGGGAGCAGTTTGCCTTTTATCAGGACCATGCCCTGGAGGCGACAGGAAATTATTCGTTTATTGAGCTCTATGTCCTTCTTGCCGATGAGAATAACGTGGATTCCCGGTACATGACCGCCATTCAGCACCTGCTGATCGGCAAAATCGCAGAGCTGGACGACCATAACCGCTTTCGCCCGAAAGCCGATATTACGCGGTCAGAGGCAGCGGTAATGCTGTACAACGCCATCACATTTGTAAAAAACCATGCAAACGACACAATGCCTCCAGTTCAACAAAATGTTGCCGTGCAGGTTAAAAAAATCAACGATGAAGTCAACAAAGTGACGCTGTCCTGGGGTGAACAGCCGACAACCGGCTACAGCATCGTGATCGAGGCGATCCGCTTCAGCAACAACGCAGCGGCAACGATCGAATACGTGCTGAATACTCCCCCTCCCGGTTCGCTGCAGGCTCAACATGTCACCTATCCGCAGGCGGAAACTTACCTTTCCTCTAAATACAAGCCTGTCGGAGAACGGATCTTCCATGCCGCAGACAGCCTGCCTACGTCATCGCCGGTCAAATCGCAGCTTCTGCCCCCTGCATCGAAATAATCGGCGGCTTAAAGAGCAGTCCGGGAAGCGCCATACGCCCCCGCACTGCTTTTTTCCCGCCTTGACTGTTCATTAAGAATAGGGGAAGAAATCCGCGGACAGCACACCCATGCCTTCGATATGCCTTTTCGTCTCCTCCGTTCCCAAATCGTAAAGCTTCTGGTATATTTCCTTCAAATAATAATCAAAAGCGTCGTTTTCTTTATCCTGATGGTAAGAGAACGTCGGAAGATGCGCACGCAAATATGAATAATTGTCCTCCGTCCCTTTTTTATCGAACAGCTCCTGCAATTGGCTCACTTCTTTTTCCGTCGCCTCAATCTCCAGCTCATACGCTGCCGCCGCCTGATCCTCCAAAATCGATTCGGCCTGCACGGATACGTAGTATTTTTTCTTCTCCATTCCGCATATCCCCCAAGTTTATCAAGTTAATGTTGTTTTCTGTTGTTTCGCAAAAAATTATGCATACACCTTCCGGTTTTTGCAAAACAAACGAATAAATGCCCATTCGGCTCTCCATATGGAGGATGAACCGGATGGGCATTTTCTATTGATAATCTTATAAGATCATGGGCTTCTATTAATATGGGCCCTGAGGGACTCGAACCCCCGACCAATCGGTTATGAGCCGACCGCTCTAACCAACTGAGCTAAAGGCCCGCAATAATAATATGGTTGCGGGGGCAGGATTTGAACCTGCGACCTTCGGGTTATGAGCCCGACGAGCTACCGGACTGCTCCACCCCGCGACATGAAATGGTGGACGCTGACGGGATCGAACCGCCGACCCTCTGCTTGTAAGGCAGATG
>CAZESH010000111.1:0-12461 GCA_964514665.1 uncultured Caryophanales bacterium | reverse complement strand
CGATTGTGCATCAAGGCCGGAGCGACATCGGCGGTTACTCTTCTGCCGTCTATAATCAAATCTTGCTTTCCAATCCAAAGCTCCACCAAATGAGAACCTTTGAGAATCGTAACTTTGTTCTCTTTTCCGTCCCACATGACGTTGCCGCCCATGGCATCAACAAAAAAACGAATCGGAATCAGCGTATTTCCTTTAATTACTACCGGCGCTTGGTCCAAGCTTTGATCTTTTCCATCGACATTAATGGTTTTCCGATTGACGGCCATGCTCACTTTCACTTTCCTCGTCTCGGGCACCTTACCTATATATTCGAAACGGATATTATCAATTGCGGTGGTACCCATTACTTCTCTTTCATCTTGACCTGTCTGCGGGTCGACGATGTAAACCCTGCTTACCTTGATCGGGAATGCCAGATTGTAACCGCTCAAATCTTCGCTGACTTCCTTCCAACCGTACCAATCGAGATGACGGGTGAAATCGAGCATTTGCTTTTGCCCATTGCGATCTATCACTTCGGCGCGCACCCAGTTCAAGCTGTTGTCGCCAAATATCCGCGCTTTCAGTTTGATAGGCGTTCCCTCCACCGCAGCGCCGTTATCGCCAAATGCTGCATAGAGCGCTTTGGTTCCCGTTCCTTCGCGGAAGTTATAGTCAAAATAGAGTGCCCGATCCAAGCCGTCCGTTCCCGGCAGGCTGGTGACAAGCCGAACCTGCCCGCTGACGTCGCTGGGCGTTTTTTCGGTTTTAAAAGAAGGATTCAATTGATCAAAATCGGCCCACATTTTATCAATACCGAAAGGTATGGTAAGCAGGGTGCTGAATCCATCGTAAGAAGCAATAATCTGTCCTGCTTCAGCGCCAGTCAACCGGTCAACCGTCAGCGTATTCCCGTTTATCGTTCCTTTAAAGCCAATCAGCTGCCAATCAATAAGTTCCGCCGGCACTTCACGTTGCGTGCCATCCAAGGTTACCGCCGTCACCTTCAGCCTGTATTTGCCTCCGTCCACCAACACCGCATGATCCGGAGCCTGCATCTGCAGGCTTGCGATTTGATCGCGTCCAACCACTTCAAGCTCCTTCTCCTGCTTGACTCCCCCGTATTGTACCGAAAGCTGTCCCTTGCCGGCGTTCAAAGCCGTAAAAGCACCTTTATCAAAGGTTCCCAGACCTTTTGTCCAGGTCCATTGAACATTCAAATTGCTCGTGCTTAGCGGATTGTAAAATTGATCGTAGGCCTTAAAGTCAAATTGGGTTTGTTCCCCGATAAAAAGCAGCGAATTGCCTTGCAATAGGATGCCCTTCAGCTTGCCTTGCGGGGCCGTTGAATACACTCCCAATCCGTTGACGACCTTCCGCGTGCTGCCGTATTCCGTGTCGTTAGCCAGCTCAGGTGTAAAATCTCCTAACGGACGGGCTACCATTTGCGTCGACCCGCCTCCGTCGAGATTCAATCCCTTCCATACCCCGACCATCGTCATCAGCTGTTGAAAGTCGGACAAGCTCATGCCGTCGCTGTTTCCGCTGTTATCCGCAGTAAGAATGTAAACATAGCGGCCATCCTTGGAGTAACCGATCCCCGTTCTGGAACGATTCCCCCCCAGACTGGAGACATTGCGTGAAAATGCTGCCGGCTTCCCTTGATCCACCAATATCGTATGTCCGCCGATCATCATTTGATACAGGCTTGGGTCCACTGCTTGCTTGGTCGTATTGGAAACCATTTGGTACGTATAGGAAACGCGATCGCCCACATGTAAATTCTGCATCACAAAATCCGCGGCTTTCCCCGCTGCGCGGATGATATATCCATCCACGGGAGGAACGGAGTCAATTGTATCTTTGACTGCAATTTGCTTGACCGTACCGTTTTCTACGAGCACTTCTGTCGGTGTGGTAGCGCCGTCGTTGGCCCGGCTGGTCGAGCCCCAGGCATTCGTGTAGATGTAAAGCTTATTGGCATGGCTGTGCTGATGATTGTCATCCCAATAATACGTATTATTGATGCCCGCAAGCGCATAGGATACCCCATTCGCCGCCATAACGGTTCCTTTAAAAGCAAAGCTGTCAATTACAGGCTTCCTGTCCTGCGTAAGGCCAAACGCATACATGCCGTTGATGCCGGTTGAAGGCGAGGACATGTAGATGCCGCTTTCGATCTCCGGTCCGATCGGAGCGCCTTCCGCCCCCGTGCTGAAATAATCCCCGTTCACTCCGGCTGCCGCCCCCGAAGCTTTGACCATGCCGGGAACGTCCTGCCGTTTGGTAAATTGATTGTTCACACCTGTCATGACATCAAGCTTGACATAAGGATTTTGCAAATCGGCAACGATCACATTCGCATTCACTGCTGCTGTCGTATTGCCTCTTATTGAATGCCAAACATACTTTCGCAAAACAGCTCCAGCCGTAATCGGCTGTTCACTTACAAGTTGAATACTAGGCGACTGTGCTTGAGCCGCTTGAACCGTCGTTAAGTTGTCAGCAGATACGCTTCCCCAGAGCAGGCTTCCCGCAATTATCGCAACCAGCACCTTTTTACCTGTACCGGCTTTTTTATTCTCTTTGCTTTTCTCTCTTTTTTTAAGGTTTCTCCTATCCATGGTCCTCTCATCCTTTCGAATCTATACGGTTCAGTTAAGTTCGGAGTGGGTTTTCTGTTTCTAGTTTCGATTGCGACGGAAAGCAAACTCACTTCGGAACAGAAAACCCACTCTGAACTATTCTTTGTCATATAATAGACTCGAAGAATAGCAGAAAAGTTACGAGAAAAATAAAATAACCGTTTCAAATCATGCTACGATTTGAAACGGTTATGTTTAATTTATTTCTTTAAAGCAGCTGCCCTTTTATAAGCAAGCTTCTTTTAAAACATCCACCTTATCGGTTCTTTCCCACGGGAGATCAATATCGGTTCTTCCGAAGTGGCCATAAGCGGCGGTTTGCTTATAAATCGGTCTGCGCAAATCAAGCATTTTTATAATGCCTGCAGGACGAAGGTCAAAATTTTTGCGGATCGCGTCGACTAATTTCTCCTCTTCGACTTTGCCGCTTCCGAAAGTGTCCACACTGATGGATACCGGTTGAGCGACTCCGATGGCGTACGCCAATTGGATTTCACATTTGTCCGCCAAGCCTGCGGCCACGATGTTCTTGGCCACGTATCTGGCTGCGTAAGCCGCTGAACGGTCCACCTTTGTCGGATCCTTTCCGGAGAAGGCTCCTCCGCCATGGCGAGCGTACCCGCCATACGTATCCACAATGATTTTTCGGCCGGTCAAACCGGCATCGCCCTGAGGCCCGCCAATGACAAAACGTCCCGTCGGGTTAATAAAATACTTGGTCTCGGCATCGAGCCATTCCGCCGGCACTACAGGCTTGATCACGTGCTCTAGAATGTCTTTTGTGATTTGCTCCAACGAAATGTCCTCATGATGCTGCGTGGAGACGACAATCGCATCGACACGAACCGGTTTGTCCCCTTCATACTCAATGGTCACCTGGGTTTTGCCATCCGGGCGCAAATATCCAAGCGTACCGTCTTTGCGGACTTCGGAAAGTCGGCGCGACAAGTGATGCGCCAAAGCAATCGGCAACGGCATCAATTCAGGGGTTTCATTTGCCGCATAGCCAAACATAAGTCCCTGGTCTCCGGCACCGATGTCATCAATCGACGCTTCGTTTTCCCCGCGAACTTCCAGTGCCGTATTTACGCCTGCGGCAATATCCGGTGATTGTTCGTTCAAGGAAGTCAGCACTGCGCAAGTGCTTGCATCGAAACCGTACTTGGCCCGGGTATAACCAATATCTTTAATCGTCTCGCGGACAATCTTTGGAATATCCACGTAATCAGCCTTACTGGTAATTTCCCCTATGACCAGTACAAGCCCGGTTGCGACGGAAACTTCGCAAGCCACCCTTGCGTAAGGGTCCTGCTCCAAAAACGCATCCAATACGGAATCGGAAATTTGGTCGCATATTTTATCCGGATGTCCTTCCGTTACGGATTCGGATGTAAATAATCTTTTGCCATGCTTAAATGTCATTCCAACAACCTCCCATAAGCCCTTTATTATTATATATAATTTCTGTTCAAACTAAACAAAAAAGGAACCTTTCCCAATAGGAAAAGGTTGTTATTTTATAAACCTTCAATTTATTATAGTACTGGATTTGTGGATAAGTGTCAAATGAAGACCCGCAATGCTGCTCTGCTTTTATTGCAAGCCCAGCAAGGTTTTTTCCGCTTCCTGCACCAATCTTTTTGTAATCGATCCGCCCACTGCTCCTGTATCCCTGGATGCAATGTGCCCCCAATAATCTTCCCTAACACTGGATGCGCTAATGCTTCCCAGCTCCGTGGCAAACTCTACATCTGCACCTCTCATTGCATTTTTGCCAACAGGCAAGCCCATTTCAGCGGCGATTTCATATTTCCATTGATCAATGATGGCAGAACTCTCAGGCACGATTTTACGATTGCTTTGTTGACCTTTCGCCATATTCGGACACCTCCTTGGATTTGTAAGGCAGTCCTAGTATGACCGGGACAGAAATCGCTCAACCTGCCAAGATGCTGTAAGTCGAGGTAAACGTTGAGCTGATTAGCTGAATTTGTTTTATGGTTTTACTTCCGTTCCATCTTCATTGGCCCAAAGGTATCTTCCGCGCACCATCACATAAACCGTTCCTTTCGTGCCCTTGGCCGGCTTGATGCCGCGGCCTCCGTCCTTTGGAAACAGCAGCAGATGATTGTTGGCAATCGTTGAGCCGTTAGCAATATCTTTCCCCGCGGTCAGGTCTGGTATTCCATTTCCATCGGTACTGTAAGCCACCGCATTGCCGTTTCTGACGATGAATTCCGTACCTGCACCGGCATAAAGCACCTGTCCCGCCTTCAGTCCGATGACCGTCATGCCTTCACCGCCCGAACCTTGCGTCCTCAGAGCATCAGTCACAAGCTGTTTGATCTTGTTCTCATCTACCGACTGCTTGGACAGCTCATTTTGCACGATTGCCCTGACCGATTCATCGACATAGCTCTTGGTCACGATCGGATCGTTGGACGAGCCCGGCTGATTATCGGGAATAATTCCGTCGGCATTGGAAATAAATACAGAGCCGATGCCTAGTCCGCTGCCGAAGAGAAGGAATGCTAAAGTTATTTTTACTGCTGATTTCACCGCTACTCCTCCTATAATTTTATCATCTATGATAGATTATACCTTCTTTTTATGCTTTTTGTTTCTGTTAGGTTGACTTAAAATAAAAAAACCCGCCATTTAATGACGGGCAAAATTTTAATTATTTACAATCAGTCAGTCACTGTAAACCATGTTACTTTCTTCGTGGTGATTAATTTCCTTTGCCCCGATTGCATTTGTTGATAAACATTAAAGCTGAAATCTTTTAAATTATTTATTTTAAATACAAGGTTTGGATCATCGCTAAATTTAATTTCCATTGAATTACTGCCAAGCTTTAGTGTTGTATCACTCACTGTTCCATCAGCTGCATGTTCAAAATTAAGCTCTTTTGAAAAACTAATGTTATTGGCATCGTCCTTAACCTCTACTACAAGCTGTTGGGCGTTTGTATCAGTTTTGACCAAAAGATTTTTCAGCATGTTGTAGTCAAATTTCAAATCCAGTACACCCGTTTGATACATGACCTGTGTAGAAACATGGTTAATAGTAAGGTCATACGGATAAGCATCCATATTCTGTAATCCTTGCTGTTCCGGTTTTTCGGAAGGCAGGTTAAAGCCTATCGGATTCACATAGCCCACTAACTGAGTTCCGGTGGTATCTACGTTTTCTACTGCTTTTCCTAGCACCAACTGCAAAGATTTTGTATCCACATCTTTTGGAATGGTCGCCCATGCATAAACCAAGCCAGTTCCGCTAGGAGATACTTTATCCTTTACATCTGTTAATGTTGCAGGGAATACCGTGCCATCCGGCAGCTTGAAATATCCCGCCATTTTTTCTATGTTGGTTAATCTCTTTTCTTTATTTTGAAAGGTTACTTGTGCTGCAAAAATGTTCGCTGTATCGCCACTGTATGTTATGGCTTTGCGAATTATCACGCTGGATCTGCTGCCTAAATCCGTTATTTGATAATTTTGTCCTGCTGCAATTTGCCGAACCGGATTGAAATCCCCAGAATATGTGAATGAGACCAAATCTACAGGTAATGCGGCTGTCGATCCGCTTGAATCCTTCTCCTGTATTTTTAATTTTAAATTTGATACATCGAACGTATATGGTATCTTGCACATTGCTTGGACATCTATTGACTCTCCCGGTTTGATTCCGATTATTTTATCGGGAACTATAACGGTTGCGGTACGTTCCACATTATCATCCAATTGATAAGTTCCGGTGAGGGATGGAATAACCACTGTCTCATTACTATTATTGGTTAGGATTAAATTGGCAGCAATAATGTCCTGATCTTCAATCGGCAATCTATTAATTGAATTTAATTTAATATTATATATTCCGTTCGCATCAGAAAATGTGTAATATTTCCCTATATCCGTGGCAGAATCCTGACTTTCCGCTTTAGGTAGTGCAAACAATGCGAGTGGTAAATTTATCTTTTTATCGGTTAGCGTATTCATCATCACTAGCTTCCAATTGCCGGTTTTTACTTCTATCGGAATTGAACCGGTCAATTGGAAATCCATATCGATCAACGGCCCCAAGTTTGTACCGTTCAATCCATTTACCTGCATCTGATACATGAGACCTTCTGACGTTAAGACATAAAATTGATAATCAGGCAGTGTAATTCCTTTGTTCCCGCTGTTTTTAATGTTTATCTTAATGGCTGGTCTGTAATAGGTATCGCTTTTCCCAATAATGGCTTGCTTTATAGTGACATTTAATTTAGAGCTATCCGTTATCACGGCACGTTGGACATTAGCTGCCGTAACATAGGCATATCTTTGCGGAACTGTTACATTAGCTAATACTCTTTCGTAGCTGTCTAGCGTGAAGTCCCATTCGATCATTTGAAAAATTAAATCGGTGGCTTTAACCGTTTTTCCTACACTGCTGTAAAATTGCACATCTTGTGAAGATTGCGCCGGTATTTTATCTACATTTGTCGGTGCCAAATTAACTGAGAATTTGCTGCCAGATTTGGATAGAAGATTCACCCAGTAATCCACAAAATTAATATCGTATTTACTGTTATTATGTACGCTTAAAGTAAATGAAGCCGTTTGCCCTCTATCTGACGGTACTAAGTTTAAATTGATAATGTCCGCTGTTACATTAGCCTTTAACGTGACCGTACCGACCTTTGGAGCGGAAGTCTGCACTATTTCCTTTGTATTATCTGCTGCTATTACTGGCGTTACAAGCGACAAGATTAGGATAATACCGAGAAATCCTTGAAACATTATTCTTATCTGATGCTTAGTCACTAGGTCCATCCTCCTGATTTTTTATATAATATTAAACGCATTGATTAATTAAAAAGTTTCATGATGTAATTTAATACTTTCTCATTTAAATTATTCTAATGCGATTTAATTTTATTTTATCATTTTATTGTGTCAATCAGGTGTCAATATTTATCATATCATTTTAATATAAAAAACCCCTTGTCTGTTAGACAAGGGGTTTTTCGTTTTCAGTTTAGTAAAGATTAGTCAACTGTAATTTCTACAGAAACATCTTTACCATTCGGAGCAAGAGCATGCAATACGAAGCTTGCGATGTCAGCAGTTCCGGTAGAAGTAAGTTGAACAAGTCCGGTTGTGCTGTTCACTGTTACCGTATCATTAGACTCCGTTCCATGGTGTTTAATGTCAGAGATGTAGTAAATCAGATGCAATCCATAAGCTGCATTCATAACATCATTGTGTGTAGCATCTTGAACATACTCGGTACCATATTGGTCATCAATCGTCAGCTTGTTGAACAATTTGGCATTCCAAGCATAGATACCAGCACCGCCATTGCTAATATCAGCAGTTAAAGCACTGTTCGAAGTTTTGTCTCCAGTCATCGTTGCTACAACAGGAACATCTTTCGTAACTGTCAAGTTAAGATTAGAAGCCGATGCGCCGTTCGGCGTTGTGAATACAACGCTGATGCTTGCAGTACCGTCAGCCAATCCAATTACATGACCCGATCCATCAGTTGCTACAATGCTACTGTTGGAAGATGTAATTTGAGTGATAACGCTTGGCAATGCAACAGTATTTCCATTAGAATCTTTTGCAGTAACCTTGATGGCTTTACCATACAGCGGATATGCTGCTGCTGCTGCTGCGTAGTTACCATAGGTTGTTCCTGTTACATTTGTCGAGAACAGGGTATTATTCGTTACACTGTCAGCTGCTACCGCATAAGTTAAGGTCAAGGACTTACCATCGGTAACTTCAATTGTACTTGTAACGTTGCTCAATTCAGTATCTGGACCGGAAGAGTTAATTTTATAAAGAGTAGCAGTCAATTTATACGTGCCCTCTCCTCCAGATGCAGGTGCAACCCAGTTAATAGCAGTGTCGAATACAGAAGAAGCAGCCAATTTCACTGTACCGCCAACAGCCAAGCTTGCAGCACCTGTGGTAGTAACACCTACACCAGTTCCGCTTACTTTCTCCAGTTTCAGATAAACATAATCAGTTACTGTAGTAGTAGTGTTTTTCCAATCACCATTGTATTGATCATAAGTTTTAAATTTAAGTTCAGATGTTGCGCCGTTAATCAACTTAGCGGCAGCTGCTTCACTTACACTGATATGATCAGCAACGCGAGCGGCATTTACTGCAACATTAAAGGTTGATTTTTGAGTTGGATAATCTTTCAGCATAACCACAACTTGCCCGTTACCCGTATTAGGGAATGTGGAAAGAGCAAGTTTACCTTTATCAGAACCAGTAGTTTGAATACCGTTTGTTACATTAAGACTAACACCAGCAACAGTGCTTGATCCATCAGCCGGAATCGTAGCTTGACCACCAATTGCATAAGTTGTGAATTTGCTAGCATTATCTGCAATTTGTTGAGCTGTCAACAATTTGCCGCTTGCATCTTTCACTACCAACGGAATGAATACCGGTGCGTCGTCTTTAGCAATAGTATCTGTATAGTTACCAAATTCTACTGTAGCTGGAACAGCAGGTGTAGAAATATGAATCACTTTAGATACACTTTGTCCTGTACCATTCGCAAAGAATGTTACAGTTACATCTTTTGCAGAAGCACCAGACTTAGCAGAGAAAGCCGCATCGTCACCATAATCGCCTACCACAGAAGCAACGAATGCAGGGTTTGTTGTAACTGTGTTGGATGTACCTTTCAGCAAATCGCTGTCAGGAATAACAACCGTAACACCCTTTCCTCCGTCATTCAATGTAGCAGCGTCGCTAACACGTACACCATATTGATCGTATGCTTTAATGTCTACATATGCTGTTTTACCAGCTTCGATAGAATCAAGCATGTTTCCATCAGCATCCATCAAATCGCCAACTTCGACTTTGGAAACGATCGGAGCTTCACCCACTGTGAAAATCTTATTAGCTTGAGCTGTGCTGTTGCTGTCGGAGTAAATTACCGTTACCGGAACTTTGTCTCCTTTAGCTTTACCAGACAGATCCAGTTTGATAGCTTGTTCACCGGATACAGTTGTATAAGTTACACCGCCAGTGGAGAAAGTAAAGCTACCAGCAGAAAGATCGGTTTTTTCACCGTACTGATTTTTGGCAACAAACTCAACTTTAACACCGTTAGCCAACGGAAGCGTGTCGGAAGCCGTAGTAATGTCGATCGTTTTGATCATTTCAACTTTAGCATCGACGGAAGCGGAAGCTTTTTCAGAGTCCAGATTGTCAATACCGCTCAGCGTAACTGCATACGTAGCTTCATTGATTTTAGTGTTCAGAGTCAATGTAGCAGATTTCGCATCGTCAGCAAATGCAGTGGTAACATCGGATACAGCAGTACCATTACGAGTCAAAGCCAGTGCTGCTTTTGTTTTATCAACTGCACCAGTGAAAGTTACAGTCAATACTTTTGCACCAGTAGCTGTCAGAGAAGCAACACCTACAGTTGCAGGTTGCTTAGCAGCCTCAACTTCAACATAAGTGCTGTAAGAAGCATTTACAAGCGCTTCGCGAAGAGCTGCTTGCTTGTAGCTGTCAGCTGCAGGAAGCAGGTTGTTAGCTACTGCGGCAGCAACGTATTTTTGAGCCCAAGCAGATGCGGAGCCTTGAACCGTTGCGTTGGCATCAACTTGAAGACCCAATCCAAGTACCAGCATGGTTGCCAGTTGCTCGGTCGTCACTTGGCTTTTGTCGCTGTACTTCGTAGCGCTGACGCCATGGATGATGCCGGCTTTAACAGCAGCTTCTACGTACGCGTTTGCCCAGTGAGTCGTAGGTACGTCTTTAAATGTTGCAGTTGCAGGCGGTGTGGAAGTATCAAGTCCGAATAATTTCGCAATGACGACAGCAGCTTGAGCGCGTGTCATTTGTTGATCCAGACCTGGATCCCCAGCGTCATTGATACCCGTGAAAATTCCTTTGTCCTTAAGGGCATTGAATTTTTCAAGAGCGGTTTGTGGTGTGTTCGCTGCAAATGCTACGGATGCGAACATGGAGAACACCATAGCTATTGCGAGCAGTAAGGATAAACTTTTTTTCATAACCTTTTTTTCTCCTCCTTGATATTGTTTCGGTTGGTGAGAGTTTTGTTTGGAAATAGATAAGCTCGTATCCCTCATTGGCCGATTCACCCCCTTTCCAGAGTTGAGCAAAATTTACTATAAATGATATCTGCAGCTATTAAATGCTGCAGAAACTAGTAAACGCATAAGTAAACGCAGAGACATGAATACCACTCTAACATTATACAATGGCACCTCTGCATCGTAAAGAGCATTTTGTGAAAATTATCCAAACCAACCCTTGATTTTATCAGGTTTTAGAGTCAGTTTATGATATATATGATATTAAACGCTCTGTTCTGAAAAAAGTTGCGGCTTTCAAAAAAAATCTTGGAGTTTTATTAATTCTTGTTAAAAATGTTCTTACACTATTTGTTCTATACGATTGATATAGAGAATTATGTAGCATTTCACTACAAAAACTAGTATACAATTAACCCTGCGCTTGCGTCATTGCTAAACATTTTCCAGCTTAATAAAGCCATACCTTTATCTTCATATATAAGAAAAGACCAATTCCGCATAGATCGCGAAACGGATCTCTTCTTATTGAAATAAAATCAGTTCATTTTGGGCAGCTTCTTAAGATCGGCCATTACCTTAGACAGGATGATGGAAGCATCAGCTCTAGTCAAGTCAGCCTGAGGTTTGAACACATAACCCGCTTTCTGATTGTTTACATCAATCGGCGATCCGCTGATGAAACCCTTCTTGGCGATAGCGGCGACTGCGGATTGGAAATAATAGGAGATGTCTGCGCCGTCCTTAAACGCTTTTTGCACCGCCGCTTTTGCTTTGGTCGCGTTGGTTTCCATTTTAAGATTCAAGGCCACCGCGATGATGTACGCCGCTTGCTCGCGTGTCAAATAATTGTTCGGCTCGAATATGCGCGGCAGTGTCCCGCGAACGATGCCTTCTCTTGCAGCTGTCTCTATATAACGGTAATCCCATAATCCGTCCGGATTGATCAAATACGGCACGTCGTCGAAATGGGAGCCTCCCGTCAAATAATTCAATGGAATATCCAGGGCACGGACAATCATTCTCGTAAATTCGCCCCGAGTCACGTAATAGTCGACGCCGAATTCACCTGAATTGATCGAATTCATCACACCTTTGGCATAAATCGCTTCGAGCTCGTTTCTTGCGTAAGGATGCTGGGTGACATCGGCAAAAGAATAGCTCAACTCGCCAACCACATAGTAACCGAACTGTTCAAACGGAACTTCAATCGTATTTTTCTTCGTATCCACTACCCCGCCTAAGCGGTCCCACATTTTGTTGATCGGATCGTAATGAAAAGCGGTAATGATCGTTCCGGCGATTTGCCGAATAGAAGGATCAAAGGCTATTTTCAATGTCCCTCTTTTAGATGGAACCAACTCCCGATTGGCGGGGCGATCGTCATATGACGGAATGCCCGAGCTGGGGAATTGATACGGGAGCGCGCCTGATGACAATGGATCATAACCGGCCGTATTGGGATCATCGGCCATCCCCGCATCGATCCAATAAACCGGACTTGCCTTGATGAACCGGCTGGGAAATGAGGTTTTGAAACGAATTCCGAAATTTTTCACGATATTGTCAAAGTTGGCGGGCAGCGTCTCGAATTCCCTGCGATCGACCACCCCGTCTTCCGGATTGGCGATGGCAAAAAGCAGTTGGTTGCCGTCAAACACCTGGTTTTTCAACGCTTGCGGCACATTGTAATCCTTGCGGATCAAACTGGTTCCTCTGACAAAATCGAGCTCCAGTGCATTGTCAAAAAC
>CAZESH010000110.1:0-12519 GCA_964514665.1 uncultured Caryophanales bacterium | reverse complement strand
ACACTCAGAAATGATTCAAACGTTTTGTTTCGCTGCTAGTTTTGAGGGAGCAGGGACTCCCTAAATTCATAATCAAATACAACGTCTTTGATCACGATAAAATGATCGAAGATGTTTTTTGCGTTGGGTTTAAAGGCTTTTTTTGCCGTATAGATATAAATTGTCTTAAGGGAAACAATAAAAATATTGCACACATACTTGAAATTTTGCATCGGTTTTGGGTATAATAAAGTAAAGTCAAAGAAAGTCAAAGTCAATCAATACAATGATCTACCCTAAGTTATGGAGGAGAAGTGATGCGAAATATCTCCGAAATTATCGAACAGTACCTAAAGCAAATTTTACAAACGAGCGAAGAGGGGATTATTGAAATTCAGCGAAATGAATTGGCTGATCAATTTCAATGTGTTCCATCACAAATTAATTATGTGATTGGTACCCGTTTTACGTTGGAGAAAGGTTACATTGTGGAAAGCAAAAGGGGCGGAGGCGGTTACATCAGAATTCAGAAAATCGATATTCCGTCCAAGGATCAAATTCATCAGCATATTTTTCAAACCGTGCAGCAGCAAATCGATCAAGCGACGGCTGAGGGACTTATATACCAATTAGAAGAAGCGGAATTTATTACAAAAAGAGAAGCCAATTTATTGAAAGCTGCGATTTCTAGGGATACACTAGTATTAAAGTTGCCTTTCCGGGATGAGATGCGGGCGCGTCTATTGAAAAGCATGTTAGTTGCACTCCTCAGCAGATAAGGAGGGATCAAGCAATGATTTGTCAAGAGTGCGGGAAAAAGCCGGCCACCCTTCATTTCACGAAAATCGTCAACGGAGACAAGACCGAATTTCACATCTGTGAATCATGCGCCAAGGAAAAAGGAGAGATCATTCCAGGAACCCCCAACGGGTTTTCCATTCATAATCTGATCTCCGGTTTACTGGATTTCGGGCCGTCTACAGCCAATCCGCTGGAAAAGCAGCCGAAGGATCTGCAGTGCAAGGAATGCGGACTTACTTATGCGCAGTTCGGCAAGCTTGGACGATTCGGGTGCAGCTCATGCTACAACTATTTTTCAGAACGTCTCGATCCGCTGTTGAAACGCGTTCACGGAAATACAACCCATACAGGGAAAATTCCGCGCAGAGCAGGTAATGAAATCAAAGGAAAGCGGGAGCTGGAAAAGCTGAAGAAGGACCTTCAAGATTACATTGAAAAAGAAGAGTTCGAACAAGCGGCGAAAATTCGAGATAAAATCCGCGAGCTTGAAAGCAAAATTGCGTCTTCCTAAGCTAAATGCAGCTGCATAGGTAAGGAGGAAAGCCCATGACATTGCACCGATTTATCAATGACGCCATGAGTGAATGGATGAGAGGCGGCGGGCCCGATTCCGACATTGTCATCAGCAGTCGGATCAGGCTTGCCCGGAATCTGAAGCAGGTTACATTTCCGATGATGGCCACAAGCGAACAATCCATGGCGGCAAAGGAACAAATTCTTAAAACGTTAAATAATGATGAATTAGATGAAATCAGCAAATTTGAATTTATTTCGCTTTCCGATTTAAGCGATCTCGAGAAAAGGGTGCTTGTCGAAAAACACCTGATCAGCCCCAGTTTGGCGGATGAATCGAGGAACGGCGCAGTTGTGCTTAGTGAAAACGAATCGATCAGCATCATGGTCAATGAAGAGGATCATCTGCGCATTCAAGTGCTTTATCCCGGGTTTCAAATTAAGGAAGCATGGGATTTGGCCAATCAAATCGATGATATTTTCGAGCATCGCCTGGAGTATGCATTTGATGAAAAACGCGGCTATTTGACCAGCTGCCCGACCAATCTGGGCACCGGGATTCGGGCATCGGTGATGATGCATTTGCCGGCGCTTGTGATTACACAGCAAATCAACCGGATATTGTCGGCGATTACGCAGGTCGGTTTGGCCGTGCGGGGACTTTATGGAGAGGGCAGCGAGGCTACCGGGAATTGGTTTCAGATTTCCAATCAAATTACATTGGGCCAATCCGAAGAGGAGATTATCGACAATCTGTACAGCGTGGCACGCCAAATTATTGAGCATGAACGCGCGGCAAGAAAAACGCTGCTTGAGCATTCAAAAATGCAGATTTATGACAAAGTAAACCGCTCACTCGGCATTTTGTCCCATGCAGGCGTCATCGATTCGAAAGAAACCGGCCAGCGTTTATCGGATGTGCGTTTGGGTATAGATCTGGGACTTATTGAGAATGTATCAGCCAATGTAATGAATGAGCTGATGGTCATGACGCAGCCGGGATTTTTGCAGCAGTATGCAGGGAAGATATTGACCGCGGACGAAAGGGATATCCGCAGGGCGGAAATGATCCGCAGCCGGCTGACCCCCCATTAGCAGCCTGTCATAAATTTGCCAAAAAACAATTCGTGGAGGTGTAATCTATGATGTTCGGAAGATTTACGGAACGTGCCCAAAAGGTGCTTGCGCTTGCTCAAGAAGAAGCGGTACGACTCGGACATAATAATATTGGAACGGAGCATATTCTGCTCGGATTGATTCGCGAAGGTGAAGGCATTGCAGCCAAAGCGCTGATCGCGCTTGGTTTGGGATTGGAGAAAATTCAGGATGAAGTGGAATCCTTAATCGGCAGAGGCCAAGAACAACCGATGAACATAGCTTATACGCCCAGAGCCAAAAAAGTCATCGAGCTTTCCATGGATGAAGCCCGCAAGCTCGGGCATACGTATGTCGGAACAGAGCATATTCTGCTCGGCCTGATTCGCGAAGGCGAAGGAGTGGCAGCCAGAGTGCTTAACAACCTCGGTGTCAGCTTGAATAAGGCAAGACAGCAGGTGCTGCAGCTCTTGGGAAGCAACGAGGTAGTGACTTCTTCCCACGGCACCCCATCCAATGTGAATACCCCGACGCTGGACGGTTTGGCAAGAGATTTGACGGCAGCAGCCAAGGAAAGCAACCTAGATCCGGTCATTGGACGAAACAAGGAAATCGAAAGGGTCATTCAGGTGTTGAGCCGCCGCACCAAGAACAATCCGGTCTTGATCGGCGAGCCGGGCGTAGGTAAAACGGCGATTGCCGAAGGCTTGGCCCAGCGGATTGTCAATAATGAAATACCGGAAACCTTAAGAGACAAACGGGTGATGACGCTCGATATGGGCTCTGTTGTCGCCGGCACGAAATATAGAGGGGAATTTGAGGACCGTTTGAAAAAGATCATGGATGAAATTCGCCAAGCGGGCAATATCATCATTTTTATCGATGAGCTTCATACCTTGATCGGTGCCGGGGGTGCTGAAGGCGCGATCGACGCATCCAACATCCTGAAGCCTGCGCTCGCCCGCGGCGAGATGCAGTGCATCGGAGCAACGACGCTTGACGAATACCGCAAGTATATCGAAAAAGATGCGGCATTGGAAAGAAGATTTCAGCCGATCATGGTTGATCAGCCGACAGTCGAAGAAGCGATTCAGATCTTACATGGGCTGCGTGATCGATACGAAGCTCATCATCGTGTGAAAATTACCGATGATGCGATTGAACAGGCGGTAAAGCTGTCCGACCGCTACATCCCGGACCGTTTTTTGCCGGATAAAGCAATCGATTTGATTGACGAAGCTTCCTCCAAAGTAAGGCTTCATTCCTACACGGTTCCACCGAATTTAAAGGAACTGGAGAACCGGCTGGAAGATATCCGCAAGGAAAAGGATGCGGCCGTACAGAGCCAGGAATTCGAAAAGGCCGCAGCATTGCGCGATACCGAGCAAAAAATCCGTGAAGAACTGGATACAACCAAAAATGAATGGAAAGAAAAGCAGGGAAGAACCGATTCCGAAGTAACGCCTGAAGATATTGCGCAAGTCGTTGGCAGCTGGACAGGAATCCCGGTAAGTCAACTCGCGGAGGAAGAAACTGAACGCTTGCTGAAAATGGAGTCCATACTTCACGAGAGAGTTATCGGTCAAGACGAAGCGGTCAAGGCCGTAAGCAGAGCCATTCGCAGGGCGCGTGCTGGCCTTAAGGATCCGAAACGTCCGATGGGTTCATTTATTTTCCTTGGACCTACAGGTGTCGGTAAAACAGAGCTGGCGCGGGCATTGGCGGAGTCCATGTTCGGCGATGAAAACGCGGTAATCCGCATCGATATGTCCGAGTATATGGAAAAGCATTCAACTTCCCGTTTAGTCGGAGCGCCTCCGGGGTATGTCGGCTACGAAGAAGGCGGGCAGCTGACTGAGAAAGTGCGCCGCAAGCCTTATTCCGTCGTACTGCTGGATGAGATTGAAAAAGCGCATCCGGAAGTGTTCAATATTCTCCTGCAGGTACTTGAGGATGGACGCTTGACCGACTCCAAAGGCCGCGTTGTCGATTTCCGCAACACACTGATCATCATGACTTCCAACGTCGGAGCGGAAATGATCAAAAAAAGCTCGACGCTTGGCTTTGCCGTAGTGGAAAATACGGAGAAAGATTACAATAACATGAAGGATAAAGTGATGAGCGAGCTGAAGAAAAGCTTCCGTCCCGAGTTTTTGAACCGGATCGACGAAATTATCGTCTTCCATTCTTTGGACGAAGCTCATATCGGGCATATCGTAACGCTCATGGCGGAAGAACTGCGCAAGCGTCTGAACGAACAGGATGTCGATTTCGTGCTGACTGACCAGGCCAAGGCATTCCTGGCCAAGGAAGGCTATGATCCGACCTATGGTGCCCGCCCCCTTCGCAGAGCGATTCAAAAGCATATCGAAGACAAATTGTCGGAAGAATTGCTGCAGGGCACCATCCAGAAAGGCGCTTCCTTGATTATTGATGAAGAAAACGGCGAGCTTGTCGTTCAGCATCAAGTATCTACTAAATAATGAACGGAAAGTGAAATTCGCTTTGCCGCATTTCGCACCGCAGTTTTTCAGTGAGACTGAAGCTGCGGTGTTTTTTACCGCCTCCTTTATTACGTGATTGCTGGCAAAAGCTTGAAATGATAAAATTTAATACACGACAGCGGGTTGGAAAGTAGGGATAGCGCTCAAATGGCTAAAGCGAAAAGCAAGTTTTTCTGTCAGGAATGCGGCCACGAATCACCGAAATGGTTGGGGAAATGCCCGGGCTGCCAAAGCTGGAACAGCTTTGTGGAAGAGACGTTGAGTGTCGTGAAAACGCAGGGTATGAACACGGGTATTTTTACTGCGAAAGATCAAGCTTCTTCCATCATACATATTAAAAGTGACCATGAGCAGCGCATCGATACGGCAAACGGCGAGTTGAACCGCGTGTTGGGCGGAGGCATTGTGCCGGGATCTTTGATTCTGGTCGGCGGAGATCCGGGAATCGGAAAATCGACTTTGCTGCTTCAGGTTTCCCATTCACTCGCTTCCAGGCATTTTAAAGTGCTGTATATATCGGGCGAGGAATCGGCCCGTCAGTTAAAATTAAGGGCGGATCGATTGAATGCGGTGTCCCCGGAATTGTTTGTCCTCTGTGAAACCAACATGGATCATATTGAAGAAGCAATTGAACAAGTAAATCCCGACTTTCTTGTGATTGATTCGATTCAAACCATGTACCAGCCACTGGTCACCTCTGCACCGGGGAGCGTTTCACAGGTGCGTGAATGCACTAGCAGATTTATGAGAATCGCTAAGATAAAAGGGATTGCAACAGTAGTGGTGGGACACGTTACCAAAGAGGGGGCAATCGCCGGTCCGCGGCTGCTCGAGCATATGGTGGATTGCGTGCTTTATTTTGAAGGGGAGCGGCATCACAGCTATCGCATGCTGCGTGCGGTAAAGAACAGATTCGGCTCGACAAACGAGATCGGCATATTCGAAATGAAAGAAGGCGGCCTGCACGAGGTATCCAATCCTTCCGAGCTATTTCTTTCAGAACGGCCGCTTGGCGTTGCGGGATCGATCGTGCTGGCGAGTTTAGAGGGAACACGTCCCGTTCTGGTGGAGCTGCAGGCTCTGGTATCCTCAACAAATTTTGCTTCGCCGCGCAGAATGTCGACGGGAATCGATCATAACCGGATGGCTTTGATACTTGCCGTTCTGGAGAAAAGAATGGGCATGTTTCTTCAGAATCAAGATGCATATCTAAATGTGGCCGGCGGGATCAAGCTCGACGAACCTGCGGTGGACTTGGCCGTCGCGGTAAGTATTGCTTCCAGTTTTAGGGACAAACCGACGCGAAGCTTCGACGTCGTGTTTGGGGAAATCGGCTTGACCGGCGAGGTGCGTGCCGTTTCCAGGGCGGAACAGCGCATTAAGGAAGCGCATAAGCTCGGGTTTAAACGGGTCATTATGCCGCAAAAAAGCATGAAGGGGTGGCAGCCTCCAAAAGGAATCGAAGTGGTCGGCGTGCAAACCGTAGCTGAGGCGTTGCAAGCGGCTTTTGAATAACTTACATCGAGGAGGGGGATTATGAATGAAGGAAGATGGAGCCAGAGATGTGATGGGCCAACTGCTCAAGCTTATAGCTCCTGGAACGCCATTTCGCGACGGCTTGGAAAATGTGCTTAGAGCCAAGAC
The DNA here is from genome assembly GCA_964514665.1 of uncultured Caryophanales bacterium. Classification (GTDB taxonomy): domain Bacteria; phylum Bacillota; class Bacilli; order Paenibacillales; family KCTC-25726; genus CAZESH01. Next base: position 5,983 of record CAZESH010000110.1, on the reverse strand, counting down.
GGGAGGCTTGATCGTGGTCGGATATTCTCCTGAAGTCATGCAAATTGTGGACGGGGGCTTTTCCATCAATTGCGATTTCACGCCGAATTATTTGTATGAATTAGCGAAAATGGACGGAGCGATTATTCTAAGTGAAGATTTGAAAAGAATTCTTTATGCCAACACACAGCTGATACCGGATTCCTCCATTCCCTCTTCGGAAACGGGAATACGCCATCGTACAGCGGAAAGAGTGGCGAAGCAAACCGGCAAGATGGTGATTTCCATCTCCCAGCGCAGAAACATCATTACCTTGTATCAGGGCAATCTTCGCTATGCATTAAAGGATATCGGCGTGATCTTGACGAAGGCAAATCAAGCAATTCAAACGCTGGAAAAGTATAAATCCGTTCTCGATCAAAGCTTTACCAATTTGGGTGCGTCGGAATTCGAGGAATTGGTGACGCTGCATGACGTATCCAATGTTATCCAACGTCTGGAGATGGTTCTCCGCATTAAAGCCGAGATTTTAAAATATATTGATGAACTCGGTACGGAGGGCCGGCTAATCAGCATGCAGATGGAGGAGTTGGTCTCGCAAATCGATATGGATGCCGCTTTGCTGCTGAAGGATTATGCCAAAGAAAACAGCGACGAGAAAATGAAGGAAATCCGTCAGCATTTAAAGAAGCTTTCCTCTGATGAGCTGATGGATCATAGCCAGATTTTGCGCATACTCGGCTACGTTTCTGCCGGCAGCGCTATAGATGAACCGGTATCACCGCGAGGATATCGGCTGCTCAACAAAATTCCGCGGCTGCCCTCGTCGATCATTCAGAATTTGGTGGACAGTTTCGGCCAACTGGCTCATATCATGATGGCAACGATCGAGGAGCTGGATGATGTCGAAGGGATCGGCGGTGTCCGGGCGAGGGCGATCAAAGAAGGCTTGAAACGCATACAAGAGCAGGTATTCATTGACAGACATATTTAAATTGCATAAAATCATAGAATGAACAGAATTGGTTGTCAGCTGAATGAATGATGATTTTTGGGGTAAAGTATGGTCTAGAGGTGTAAACATGCTTACAAAATCGCTTCCGAGCGTATTTACTGTAGGGAATTTGTTCTTAGGCATCGTAGCCATTATATTGGTATTTAACGGAAAACCGGATTATGCAGCGATGATGGTGATTGTTGCCATGCTCATGGATGGCTTGGATGGCCGTGTAGCCAGGGCGTTGAATGCGCAAAGTGAGTTCGGCAAAGAATTGGATTCGCTTTCGGATGTCATCTCCTTTGGTGTAGCTCCCGCATTTGTGATTTATGTGGCGGCCTACCAAGACGTAACTCCGGCTGCAGCTTGGATTGCCACCTCCATTTTTCCGATATGTGGAGCGCTCAGGCTTGCCCGTTTTAATGTAAAGGCGGCGACTGCCGGTTATTTTATCGGTTTGCCGATTCCTGCAGCTGGCGGCGTGCTGGCCACGCTCGCTTTATTTCACAGGGAATTGACAACGCCTGTAATGTTGATCAGCGAATTGATTTTATCCTTTTTAATGGTCAGCACCGTCAAGTATCCAAGCTTTAAAAAGGTGGGTATTCCCAAGTCGGCTGCATGGGTGCTTCCGATTATCGTGATGATTGCGATTGTAGTCGCCATCCGGTATCCGGGGACGCTTTCCAAGCTGCTGTTTATTCCTTTGGTGCTTTACGCGCTTTATGGCTTAAAAAAAAACGTTAGAGTGTTCCACCGGATCGGCCGGAGAAGACGCAGATTGGAAGAGCAGGCGGAAGAAGCCAAGGATATTGTGTAGTACGAAAAAGACCGCCCCTGAAGCAGATTATCCGGCTTCCGGGACAGTCTTTTATTTTTTTTCGGGTGTTATGCTGGAACTGGAAGTCACGACATATTGAAAAATCCCAATGTTGAACATTTCCTGGATTCGTCGGCGATGACTTCCTCCAAATCGACCTGCAGCAAATTACATAATGCCGACATATAGAACAGATTTCGGCCCAACTCGGCTGAAACCACGTCCTGACATTGCTCACAGAGTTTTCCGGACACGTGCGTCTCCAATATTTCCTTCAGCTGTTCTTGGGTCAAATCAGCGGAGTACGGTTGTTTCTTGGCGTTGACTTCAATACATCCGCATTCCGTGATCGCTTTGATTACGGAGCGGTTGACAGAAGAATTGGATTGTTGGAATTTCGACAATACATCTAATAAACTTCGATGGCGGAGCAGCAGCTCAGACACCTGGTCTTGAAATTCTTGCAACTTGAGTTCGCCCATCCTTTTCACCCCGATTGTTCAATGTCAACTTCATTATATAAAAATCAAAAATAGAATTCAAAACAAACTTTCGGCTTCACTGCAAAAAAATTATGCTATTAGGATTAGTATGGATGAAATTGGTCATAATTGTAAAGAGCCCGACACATCTCATTTAACTAAAAATTGTAGCAATCTGAATAAATCAGGAGGTGAAAGAAATGAAAAAATGGATACAGCCGATGCTGCTTTTGCTCGGAGGATTAACAGGATTACAGATTCATGCCATATTCGGATTTACGGTCTCAGGCTGGCTCGGAGTTTCCCAAATCAAGCCTTACTGGTTTGCGGTTATCGGAGCGCTGGTCATGCTGATGCTGGCAAATTTAATCGTGCTGGTTGTGGGAAACAAGTGGGAAAGCTGGGAGGAAAGCGTGAAGGGTATGCCCATAACTGATTTGCTGGCAGGGTTAGCCGGTTGCATAACAGGTTTGGTTATCTCGGCGCTGATTTATCCCTCATTAGCCCAAATCAGCGATCCCGTAGCGGCCATTCCAGTCATGGTTTCGTTACTGCTGGCCTATTTGGGATTTAAACTCGGTTATGCGAAAAAAGAAGAGCTGCTTTCCTTTTTGCTGAGAAACGGCAAAAATGCGGTTGACAGCGAGTTCATGCTCGGCGAGCATAAGATACTGGACACCAGCGTGATCATTGACGGCAGAATTGCCGATATTTGCAAAACGGGCTTTATCGAAGGCATATTGGTGATTCCGGAATTTGTGCTGGAGGAGCTTCAGCATATCGCCGATTCTTCCGATCTTCTTAAACGAAACCGCGGCCGCAGAGGATTGGATATTCTCAATAAAATCCAAAAGGAACTGGATGTCAAAGTGCTGATTTACGAAGGGGATTTCGAAGAAATCAGCGAGGTGGACAGCAAGCTCGTCCGATTGGCCAAAGTATTGGAAGGAAAAGTGGTTACCAACGACTACAACTTAAACAAGGTGTGTGAGCTGCAGGGCGTTGCCGTGCTGAACATCAACGATCTGGCCAATGCCGTGAAACCGGTGGTTCTGCCGGGAGAAGAGATAGTCGTTCAGGTAATCAAGGACGGCAAGGAGCACGGGCAGGGTGTGGCTTACCTGGATGACGGGACGATGATTGTGGTCGAGGGAGGACGGGATTTCATCGGCACTACCTTGGAGGTTTTGGTTACCAGTGTACTGCAAACGTCTGCGGGAAGAATGATATTTGCCAAACCGAAATTATTGGAAAAAGCGCTGTAAAACGATTATGATAAATAGGGAACAAAATTACGGTTCTTATGATGCACTTATCCGGTAGAATCGGTTTACAGGCAGGGATCAGAATGGAGAAGCTGGGTGCCGTGGTGGTCGCGGCCGGCAGGGGAACGCGAATGGGTACGGCGGAAAGCAAGCAGTATTTGCTGCTTGACGGCAAGCCGATAGTCGTACATACATTGGAAACTTTGCAGCACGTTTCCGATATCGATGCGGTTGTGCTGGTCGTAGGAGAAGAAGACTTGGAGCGTTCACAAGCGCTTGTGGAAAAATTTTGCCTGACGAAGGTGAAGGCGGTCGTTGCTGGAGGCGCAGAGCGTCAGGATTCCGTGTACAGCGGATTGTTGGTGCTTGAACGTCTGGGCATGCAGTGGATATTGGTGCATGACGCCGTTCGTCCATTTGCAGCTGAGGATCGCATTGCCGCCTGTTATCGGGCGGCCAGACATACGGGCGGAGCGGTGTTGGCCGTTCCGGTTAAAGATACGGTTAAGATCGTGGATCCATCCGGATTGATTCTTCAAACACCGGACAGGCGAAGCCTGTGGGCTGTGCAAACCCCCCAGGTTTTTCGCCTTTTTGTGTTGAAGCAGGCCCACGAGTTTGCCCAAGCCGAGGGCTTTACGGGAACCGACGACGCTTCGCTGCTTGAACGCGCGGGGTTTCCCGTGACCGTTGTTGAAGGGCGTTATGACAATATCAAAATCACCACGCCGGAGGATCTTGCGCTGGCGGATTATTTGTACAATCATGGGAAGGGAGAGACGCCATCATGATACGGGTGGGACAAGGATTTGACGTTCACGAGCTGGTGGAGGGCAGGAAATGCATCATCGGCGGCGTGGAAATCCCTTTTGAGAAAGGATTGCTCGGTCATTCCGACGCGGATGTGCTGCTGCATGCAGTGAGCGACGCAATCCTGGGGGCGCTGGGCTTGGGAGACATCGGCCGGCATTTTCCCGACACGGATCCGCAATATAAGGACGCGAACAGCTATGAGCTGCTCTGTGCCGTTTGGTCCATGGTCAAAGCCAGAGGCTATCAGCTGGGAAACCTCGATGCCACGATTATTGCCCAAAAACCGAAGATGGCGCCGTATATTCCGGCGATGATCGAGAGGATCGCCGAAGCTTTGGAGGCCAGAGCCCCGCAAATCAACATCAAAGCAACCACCACCGAGAAGCTCGGGTTCACCGGACGCGAGGAAGGCATTGCCGCACAGGCGGTTGTGTGTCTGCTTCAAGATATGCTAAATTAAGATTTGACTCATGCTTACATCATAAATATCGGTTGAGTGAGAAAAGAGGGATTATCATGAACGATACCGTGCGTGCGCGTTATGCGCCAAGCCCCACGGGACATCTGCATATAGGCGGCGCCAGAACGGCTTTGTTCAGTTATTTGTTGGCCAGACATAGGAACGGCTCGTTTATTGTCCGCTTTGAAGATACGGATCAAGCGCGCCATATGGAAACCGGGGTGGACAATCAGCTTGAAGGCTTGCGCTGGCTCGGCATCGATTGGGACGAAAGCGTGGACATCGGCGGACCGTATGGACCTTACCGGCAAACGGAAAGATTGGATTTGTACCGTCCCTTTACCGAACGGCTGATCAGCGAAGGCAAGGCTTATTATTGCTATTGCACTTCCGAAGAGCTGGAGAAGGAAAGAAAAGAGCAGGAGGCACAAGGCCTCAATCCGGCGTACTCGGGCAAATGCCGCAGCCTTTCCAGCATACAGAACGAGACATACAGGGCGGAAGGCAGGAAGCCGTCGATCCGCTTCAAGGTGCCGCCAAACGAGACGATAGCCTTTGACGATCATGTGCGCGGTCATGTGGAATTTGATTCCAACGGAATCGGGGACTTTATCATTGTTCGCCCAGACGGCATTCCGACCTACAACTATGCCGTAGTGCTTGATGACCATTTAATGAAAATCAACACGGTGATTCGCGGGGAAGAGCATTTGACCAACACGCCGCGGCAAATTATGCTGTACCGGGCTTTGGGGCTGGATCTTCCCGATTTTGCCCACTTATCGCTTATTCTCAATCAGGATCGCAAAAAGATGAGCAAGCGCGACGAATCGATTATGCAGTTTGTGGAGCAGTATCGCGATTCCGGTTATTTGCCCGAAGCAATGCTGAATTTCATCGCGCTTATGGGCTGGTCTCCGGTCGGCGAAGAAGAAATTTTCACCAAGCAGGAGCTGATCGAACAGTTTTCACTCGAGCGCATTTCCAAAAGTCCTGCAGTGTTTGACACGGAGAAATTGAAGTGGATGAACAATCAATATATGAAGCAGGCGGAATTGCCGCGTGTGGTCGCGATGGCGCTCCCTCATCTGCAAAAAGCCGGCTTCTTGCCGGCAGCATTATCGCCGGAGCAAAAGCGTTGGGCGGCTGATCTGATTGCCCTGTATC
>CAZESH010000109.1:0-12531 GCA_964514665.1 uncultured Caryophanales bacterium | reverse complement strand
AGCCGGACCCTTCTCGACTACTTCTTTACGACACCCTTTCTTTTGGAACAGACTCCAATCAATTCCATATTTCATAAAATCCAATCACGATAAGGAGCAGTCCCGCAATCAAATTCGAAAAACGGCCGATCCAAATGGAAGAAATCTTTTTGCCCGATCTAACGCCGATATCTACCGATATCAAGGAAAAAACGCCGATCGAAACCGCGGCAAGCCATGGAGAAACTCCGCTTGCTCCGGCCCCCAAACCGATCGCCATCCCGTTCAAGGCCAAACCTATTCCTAATAAGAAAGCTTCCTTAAATGTCATAACCGCGTCGCCGGCGTCAGCGATGTTGACCGACTTCCCGCTGTATGCAACATTTTCCTTTTCCTCTTCCTTTGAGGTCCACTGCCCGTTTGTAAGTACGGTCCACAAACCGATGAAACAAATCAACAAGCCTCCGCCGAAATTGGCATCATGCAGCGGCACATAGTGGGCTGCCGTGCTTCCCACCGAGAGAGACAACATCGCAGCCAGCAGGGAAATCAGCGCAATCATAAGATTATAACGAAAGAGAATCTTGGTTGATTTGATGCCATAAGAAAGTCCAATGCCCAAATTATCGAGATTAGACGCCACTCCGATCATGATGATGGTCAACCAATGCATTGGCCTCCCCTTTCATTCTTTTTAACCAGAATATGCGGGAAGACGTCAGTGTTGACCGCTCATCGACCTGATGGCAGCAAATCGGCGGGATTATTTGGCAGGCGACAAGATATGCTCACAGTTCATTGCGAATTAAGATTCTCATTAACAGCGGGAGTACTTTCCGATTCCTGCTTTTTTGTCGAAACCAGCGGGTCGGAATAATGCGGCAAATCGGCTTTCGTTTTCCTGCGGATTACGATGAAAGCCACAGCGGCCAGAATGAATACAACCGCGAGAAGCTGCGATATGCGGATGTTTTTCCCCGCTTCCATCGCTCCCCAGCCAAATGAATGCATGGGCCACCACAGCGTCTTCAAGAAAGATGCCAGCCAATCCGGTCCGGCGAACACCAAGCTGTCGGTGCGAACGCCCTCCACGTAAAACCTTCCGAAGGAATACCAGATCAAATAGCTCATGAACACCTCGCCTTCGCGCATGAATTTTCTTCTTCTCAGCCACAGTAAAACCCCGATGCCCACCAAGCTCCACATCGATTCATACAAAAAAGTCGGATGATAGTACTGACCGTCTATCAGCATTTGATTGACGATAAAATTCGGAAGATGCAGCGTATCGCGTAAAAAGCTTTCGTTGACCACCCCGCCGTGTGCTTCCTGATTCATAAAATTTCCCCAGCGCCCGAGCATCTGTCCGAAAAGCAGGCCCGGTGCGCAAATATCGGCAATCCGCCAAAAACCATACCCTTTGCGCCTTGTGTAAATAACCCCCACCAGAACCGCCGCAATCAGCGCTCCGTAAATGGCGATCCCGCCGTGCCAGATTTTATAAATTTCCGAAGGGTGCTGCATGTAGGTATTCCATTCGAAAGCCACATAATAAATCCGTGCTCCGACAATGGCCGAAGGCGCCCCGATCAACAGCAAGTCCATGAAAAAATCAGGATTCAAGCCGAAGCGTTTGCCTTCCTGGATGGCGAGCAGCAAACCGATTACCGCACCCGTTCCGATAATGATTCCGTACCAATGCACATGGATCGGACCCAAGGAAAAAGCGATAGGATTTAACAAAATGCGATTCCTCCTTATGACTGCCTTAATCTTAAAATCATTTTCGAATAAAGGTTTTCAAACCAAGCGATATATATTTCAGTTTTCAGTTTATCACAGCGCGTCAACAATTGAAATCAACAATCTTAATTTCATATTGAAATAAAGATGCCGTTCATGTAATGTTAAAGACGACGAAGGAGTGAGCGTGGCTATGAACTCACGATTTTTTCTGCCGGATCGTAAAATGAAACGCGTTTACCGCTTCATACAGATTAAAGGAACCGTATCCAAGCAGGCGATCATGGATGCCAATCTGCAGCTCAGCTCTACCACACTGACAAGGATTTTGAACGACCTGGTGAGCGCGCAGCTGATTGAGGAAACCGGATTCGGCCAATCCACCGGCGGGAGAAAGCCTATCTTGTACCGCATTCGTGCCGAGGCGGGGCATTTATTCGGCTTGGAAATTACAAGAACGTTTTCGCGCTTGGCGCTTTTCGACGTCGGCCTGAAGCGGCTGGAATCGATCGAATGGCCGATGAATGAACAGATGACCCCGGAAGTTCTGGTGGAAAAAGTAAAGAACGCCGTCCTTGCCCTGCTTGAAAAGCATCAGCTTGCCAAAGAGCGGGTTTTAGGAATGGGAATCGGATCCGTCGGCCCGCTGGATCGCAAGGAAGGAATTATCCTAAACCCGGTAAACTTCCCCTCGCAGGGTTGGAACCATGTACCGATATGCAGCATTTTGGAAAATATCTTGTCATTCCCCGTAATCCTGGATAATGGAACCCATACCTCGTTATTGGGAGAGTCCCAGTTCATCCCCAATCGCGACAAACAGCAGCTAGTCTACATTCATATCGGAACCGGCATGCGTTCTGCCGTCATGGCAAATGGCAGCATCGTATATGGAGCGATCGACAAGGAGGGGGCAATCGGTCAAATGATCATTCAGTTTGACGGGCTGCCTCCTAGAATCAGCGGACAAAATTACGGCAGCATCGAATCCTACGTCTCCACTTACGCTTTGGAGATGCGGGCAAAATCCATGCTCAAGCAAGGAAGAAACAGCCTGCTGCAAGCTGCGGTGAATGATATCGAAGAAGTCGCTTTTCATCACTTGACCGCCGCTTTGGAAAAAGGCGATGACCTGGCAAAAGAAATTTTCCTTCAGGCAGGGGTTCATTTGGGAATCGGTTTGTCCAATGTGCTGAACATCTTTCATCCCGATGTCGTGATATTAGGGGGACCTATCATCTCTTCGAACTCAATCGTCTTTGCCGAGTCCCAAAGGGTCGCCCTGGAGAAAACCTATTATTATCCCGACTATCAGCCCCGCTTTATCAAAAGCCGGCTCGGCGACGATGCCGGCGTAACCGGGGCGGCATCGCTGCTGCTGTCCGCACTCATTCATTAAGTATTTTTTGCTGAGGGGGATCCCGATGCGTTTCAATCACTGGCATGTCGTTTTCACCGTCTGCATCGGCGCATTCATGGCCGCTCTGGACGCAAGCATCGTAAATATCGCCCTGCCCCGGCTGCAAGCGGAATTCCATGTCGGCATGGACCGGATTGAATGGGTCAGTCTTGTCTATTTGCTTACTTTGGCATCCTCCATCGTGCTGTTTGGAAGACTGGCCGACATGAAGGGGAGAAGCTGGATGTACACTTCCGGCTTTATCGTATTTGCCGGCAGTTCATTATTGTGCGGAATCGCCCCTACCTTTGCGGTACTGATTGTCGCACGCATTCTTCAAGCCGTCGGTGCGGCAATGCTGCAGGCCAACAGTGTCTCGATCATCACAGCGGTGACGCCGCAGAAAAGCCGGGGAAGGGCGATCGGCATACAAGCCAGCGCCCAAGGGATCGGCCTCACCTTCGGCCCCGCGATCGGAGGCGCATTATTGACTTACTTTAATTGGCGCTGGCTCTTTCTTGTCAACGTGCCGATAGGCATCCTCGGCACAATACTGGCATTTCTCATCCTTCCTCGAGACAAGAAGAAGTCGATCAAGGAAAGCTTTGATTTTCTTGGGGCCTTCCTGCTTGCTCTCAGCTTGATTTCGCTTACCTATGTGTTGAACCAGGCTACACAATTCAGCGAACACTCTTATATACTGTGGGGATTGTCCTTGCTGACCATCCTGGGAATCACGCTGTTTGTTCGCACGGAACGAAAAGCGGCGTATCCGATCGTGGAATTATCCTTATTCCATAACAAAGCATTCTCAACCGGCAATTTCACAGGCGCGCTTTCTTTCACCGTGATGTATGCCGTTTTGTTCCTCGCTCCTTATATGATGGAGCATTTATTTCTGTGGTCAACCTTCTTCTCCGGTTTGATGCTGACCTTCATCCCCCTCGGAATGACGTTGATCACACCGTTCTCCGGATGGATCGCCGACCGGACAGGAGCAAAACTGCCGACCATAATAGGGATGGCAGCCACCGCTTTCGGCTGCCTGCTGCTGTATTTCACGGATTCCGGATCGGGCCTGCACCGGCTGCTATTGATGATTGCCCTGTTCACCGTGGGACTCGGTATGGGTTTGTTCACACCGCCCAACAACAGCGGAGTAATGGGCGCCATCGACAAATCGCGTCTGGGAATTGCCGGAGGCATTCTTAATATGTCCAGAACGGTGGGAATGAATTTCGGAATCGCCGTAGGAGGCTTAAGCTTCCGTTTCCTGCAAAATGCGCTGCCGACACAAAAATACACTTATGGACTGAATCAAGCCTTTCACGATGCATTCCTGCTGTTCGCATTGATTGCTTTGGCCAACACCGCAATTCTCCTTTTCCCCAAAAAAACGGGGGCAATAACCGAAAGACTGTCGGCAAACCGGTGAATTTGCGGGAATGCAGGGGTATGGATCAGTTTTGGCGTTGGATTCGTATCCATGAATTTCAGAGAGGGATTTTACATTCCCTAGTCCGACTGCTTTCCGGCGAGGATGCATCAGTGTCCAGTCCAAACCTGACAGACCAAGAACCATCGAAGCCTTTACATAAAGGGAAGTTCTTAGACAGAATTTTCCCCGAACCCCAAGCCTTCCTTTAACGGGCTTTTGCAAACCGCCGTCCGACTGCGGCGATCAGCGGCGAACCGATGATGGTCGGGAGAAACCACAGCAAGATCGGTGGCAGCTGATTGAGCAAAGGTATGCTTGCGCCATTTACGACCAGAACTGCCGTAATAATCCCTATATACGAGCCCAACATACCGGATATATGAGCATTCATCCAGGATCGCCAACGCATTTTGCGCGCCAAATACCCCGCAAGGGCCAGGCCGTAGGAAAACAGGGCGATGTAGAAAAGAAAGGCGATTTCCGACCACTTCATCATCGCCATAACCACAGCCGTAATGAAAACGACAACATAGCCGGCATGATAAATCTCTCCGGCGGTCGAATGCATTCCCTTGCGTTTCCTTGCATAGGCGGCAAGTCCCCCTGTCAGCAGACAGACGCTTCCCGCCGCGATATGCAGAAGGAGCATAAAATGAAACAGAGCCATTCGATCATCACCCTTTTATTTTAATTAACACCGTTCAGTAAACCTCAAATAAAATCAGGGCTGTCTGTAAAAGGCTTTAAAAATCATTTCTCGCGCAAGTTCGGCCAATTTTTCTATCCGTTTTTCGTCGAACAAAGGGATGGCGATCGCCAAAGCGACAATGCCGTGCATCATCGCCCACAACGCATCGCTGTATGTCTCCACATCTCCGGATTGCATCACTCCGGCGTCCATGGCGGACTGAACAGCCTCCTGCAGTACGAGGAAAGCCTCAAGCCGCGGCTGATTCTCGCCTTTGCGCTGCTGTGTGAGGAAATCGCTGCGCCACATAAACATCAGCTGATAATGCACCGGATGGCTTAAACCGAATTCGATATACGCCCGGCTGAGTTCAGCCAGCCGCATCCAGGGATCCCCGCTGCCGGCCGCCGCTTCCGCCAGCCGTTTTCTGAAACGGATAAAACCGTCATCGACAACAGTAAAAAGCAAGTCGTCCTTGTCGCGGAAGTATATATAAAGCGTGGCTGCCGAGTAGCCGATCCGTTCGGCCAACTGCCGCATGGAGAAACGGTCATAGCCCTGTTCGAGGAACAATTCGCCCGCTTCCTTAAGAATCAAACGATGCAGCTCCTGCTTCGCTTTATCGCGCCGGTGACGGCTCGCCATTTTGATTTTATCGCCTCTGATCGCTTCGCTTTCCACAATATCCCTCCGCTTTTACTGAACAGTGTTAATTTTATAATATTTGTTTATACGAGTCAAGACCGGAATGCCCGATTCTCAGATTCCGCTGTGGGATGGGTATTATGGCTGTATAGATACCCGAGAATCATTTTTCTTTGAACCGACATTTTCAATCCGTTCCGCTTCATGATATCCAAAGCCTGTTCCAACGTGACGACCATAGTGCATCAAAATCCCTCTTGTTAATCTGGACAGCACTAATGTAAGCGTTTTCTGTATTAGTGAGACTACATCTAATTTTTTCTGGAAATCATCAAAATATATTATAATCGGTACTAGTTTATAATAAAAAAAAAATTATTACCGATTATGCAGTCAATCCAGAATGAAATTTTTTACAAAATAAGAAAGTTTTATTCCAAGCCTTTTAATTAGCCGATGATCCGATCTTGCAGGAAGCGCACAAACCGTAAATCTCAATGTTTTGTTCTTGAAATTCATAGCCTTTCAGCTTGGCGACTGCAGAAAAATCAATGTCCGTTTTAAAAAACACGTCTTCTATTCGTCCGCACTGTTTGCATATCAGATGATAATGGAGTTGATCCATAACCTCGAATCGGGTGCACCCGTTTCCGCAGTGAATTTCGTGCAGTAGTCCGACCTCCTTAAGTGAGCGAAGTGTGTTATATACCGTGGCAAAGCTCATATTTGAATATCCTTCGCCGATATGACCATGAATCTGTTCGGCTGTGGGATGGTCTAGTTCAAGCAGTGTTTTCATGATAGCCACCCTTTGGGGAGTGACCCGTATTTGATACGATTTTAACAATTCGATGGCATGTTCATCATGGGCATGATCTTCTTTGCGAAACTGCGACACGGGTTCCTGACCTCCAATTCTAAATCTCCAAACAAAATTTAATTCTTAATAATACACTAAATGAATATGAATTTCAATAAAGTTCAAAAGAAGATTTGCCCGTCATCTCACGGGTTTTAACATGGTGTGAGTCGTAAAATTTATTCTTTAAATTTAAGAAATTATTTGTTATTGTTATTATATAATAATTATTATAATTATAAAAACTGAAAGGGGAAAAACAAATGGACGCTAAAGAAACTGCCAACACCGGAAAGTGCCCGGTAATGCACGGCGGCGCCACTAGCCACAAATCTGGCGGCACGTCAAACCGAGACTGGTGGCCCAACCAGTTGAACTTGAATATTCTGCATCAGCACGACCGAAAATCCAACCCCATGGGAGAAGACTTTGATTATGCAGAAGAATTTAAAAAGCTGGAATATCATGCGCTTAAGCAGGATCTTTACGATCTAATGACATCCAGTCAAGATTGGTGGCCTGCAGACTATGGACATTATGGCCCGTTCTTTATCCGGATGGCTTGGCACTCCGCTGGCACTTATCGTACAGGAGACGGCCGTGGCGGTGCCGGAACCGGCACACAGCGATTTGCCCCGCTTAACAGCTGGCCAGACAACGCCAACCTTGACAAAGCCCGGCGACTGCTATGGCCAATCAAGAAAAAGTATGGCAACAAGATCTCTTGGGCCGACTTGCTCATTCTGGCAGGTAATGCTGCTATCGAATCCATGGGCGGAAAGACATTCGGTTTTGGTGGAGGACGCCCGGACGTATGGCATCCGGAAGAAGACATCTACTGGGGTGTTGAAACTGAATGGCTGGGAGACAATCGATACACCGGCGACCGCGAGCTTGAGAATCCGCTTGCTGCCGTCCAAATGGGGCTTATTTATGTCAACCCGGAAGGGCCGAACGGCAAACCTGACCCGCTTGCAAGCGCTCGCGACATACGCGAAACCTTTGCCCGCATGGGAATGAACGATGAAGAAACCGTTGCGCTCATTGCCGGCGGCCATACCTTCGGCAAGGCGCACGGCGCAGGAAATGCCGCTCTTGTTGGTCGAGAACCGGAAGCCGCTCCTGTTGAAGCAATGGGATTGGGTTGGCTGAGCACGCACGGCACAGGCATTGGCCGCGACACCATCACCAGCGGTATTGAAGGCAGTTGGACCGCCAATCCGATAAAGTGGGACAATGGTTACTTTGATCTGCTTTTTGGCTATGAATGGTGGCTTACCAAGAGTCCGGCAGGCGCCTATCAGTGGCTTGCTGTAAACCCTGCCGAGAAGGATCTTGCACCGGATGCGGAAGATCCCTCCCAACGCGTTCCTACCATGATGATGACCTCGGATATTGCACTGCGTACGGATCCGCAATACGAAAAGATTTCTCGCCGTTTTCACGAGAATCCGGATGAGTTTGCAGATGCTTTTGCCCGCGCATGGTTTAAACTCACACACCGCGACATGGGTCCTCGTGCAAGATACCTAGGCCCGGAAGTTCCGGAAGAAGAGCTTATCTGGCAAGATCCTATACCAGCTGTTGATTATGAATTGAGCGAGACAGAAATAGATGAGCTTAAAGCAAAGATCCTGGACTCGGGACTTACAGTCAGCGAGTTGGTAACAACGGCTTGGGCCTCAGCCAGCACCTTCCGCGGCTCGGATATGCGCGGCGGTGCCAATGGCGCCCGCATCCGTCTTGCTCCTCAGAAGGATTGGGAAGTGAATCAGCCAAAACAACTTGCAAAAGTATTGACTATACTGGAAGCCATTCAAGATGAGCTGGAAAAGAAAGTCAGCCTGGCGGATTTGATTGTACTAGGCGGCAGTGCCGCAGTAGAAAAAGCTGCACGAGATGCAGGCTTTGATGTAACGGTTCCTTTTGCTCCTGGACGCGGCGATGCAACCCAAGAGCAAACTGACATAGAAAGCTTTGCAGTGCTGGAGCCGATCTCTGACGGCTTCCGCAACTATCAGAAGAAGCAGTATAGTGTAAGTCCGGCAGAGCTCCTGGTAGACAAGGCGCAGCTGCTCAATCTTACTGCACCTGAAATGACTGCACTTGTTGGCGGCATGCGTGTTCTGGGCACAAACTTCGGCGGAACACAGCATGGCGTATTCACGGATCGTGCAGGCACACTGACGAACGACTTCTTTGTCAACCTGCTTGACATGGGAGTAGTGTGGGAGCCTGTAGACGACAATATGTATAATGGACGCAACCGCATGACAGGTGAAGTCGTGCGTACAGCGACTGCGGTTGACCTCGTGTTCGGTTCGAATTCAGTGCTGCGGGCCCTGGCAGAAGTTTATGCTCAAGACGATAACAAAGAGAAGTTTGTGCGCGAATTCATAGCTGCCTGGGTCAAGGTAATGAATGCCGACCGTTTCGACCTTAAATAATGGCTGCTGTACAATAATCTAAGGCAGAGATCGTCTCTCTGCCTTCTTTTTTTTGCTGCCGGACTGTCACTTCTTCTCCCGCATTTCATTCACCTTGCCCTTGCGCACTGAAGACTTGCCCTCTGCGCAGGACGGAGAATTGCAAACCCCGTAATAAGTCGTCACCTTTTCGCTGTCAAACCATTCGATGATTTCATTGCAATGCATGCACACGACCGTTCCCCACGTCAACGAACCAGAGCGGTTTTCCACAATTCATCCTTCCTTTCCAATACCATTGCGGCCATTTCGGCAACCCGGCTAATATAACCCCATTCATTGTCATACCAAGCCAGAATTTTAATGGAATTTTCCGAAGCCATGACCGAAAGTCCGTCAATGATGGCGGATTTCCCGTTGCCCACAAAATCGATCGAGACCAGCGGCTCTTCCGTATAATCCAAGTATGCCGAAAATTCTCCCGCCGCTGCGGTTTGAAAAAGCTTGCGGACCTCCTGGACCTTTACTTCGCGTCCGACCTTGACAGTCAGATCGATCAAGGAAACGTCCTGTGTCGGAACACGGAGCGAGATGCCTTGGATTTGAGTGGCCAAATGAGGAAGCACATCGCTTAAGGCCTTCCCGACACCGGTAGTGGTCGGCACGATCGACTGCGTGCATGCCCGCGCCCGGCGCAAATCCTTATGAGGATTGTCGAGGTGATTCTGGTCCGAAGTGAAGGAGTGGATCGTCGTCATCCAGCCGCTTTCCACTTGATACGCGCGATCCAAAACGCTTAGGACAGGCGCCAGACAATTGGTTGTGCAGGAAGCTGCGGACAGCAAAAAGTGCTTGGAGGCGTCATACAAATGATCATTCACGCCCATCACGACGGTTAAATCCATTTGCTCTGCCGGCGCTGTCACAATCACCGTGGATGCCCCCGCCGCCAAGTGCTTTTTCGCACCCGTTCGATTGTTGAATTTGCCGGTTGCATCAATGGCGATATCCACACCAAGCGAAGACCAAGGGATGTTTTCCGGTTCCCTTTCATACACCACATCAAGTTTGTGTCCGTTTATGACCAATTGCCCCTCCCTGACGGAAATATCCGCATTCCATCTTCCATGAACCGTGTCATACTTCAGCAAATGCGCAATCGTTTCCGCAGGATAAATGCTGTTGATTGCCCGCAGATTGACACTGCCTGCCTTCTCCATCATTTTTCTGACCAGCAGCCTGCCGATTCTCCCCATGCCGCTAATGCCGACTCCCCTATTCATGATGACCCCCTCAAATATGCTACGCTTTAACTTTATATTTAATGTATCATATTTTTATTTAATATGCATTATATATTTAATAATTCCTTTTAATGCGTATTTAATAATTAAAATATAGTACTATTTTGTGGCCATTTAAGCATAAAAGCCGCTGCTGAAAAATTTCAGCAACGGCTTCGCTGCAGCTCGCAGCCGACTTGCTTCCGCACTGCGATCAATAGCCGAATTTCTTTAAAATCTGCTTCACCTCGTTTACTTTGCCATTGCTCATGGCTGAGGCCAATTTCTTCGAAAAAGCCGGTTTATTGTAGACTGAATTTAAGAGATCGGCCGATTTTCCGGGAATTCGCCCGGTTTTCTTATTGGAAGATTTCATTCCAACCACCTCCTTCCTTTCATTTTCTATATCCTATTCAATCGATCCGCTATTCTATTGGACAAATCTAGCAAGAGATTCGTTGATTTTTCGTCATGCTGCTCACTTGTCCCTGACCTTTTTTTCTAGCGGGAATAGAATATACCAATCCTAATGAAAGGAGGGATGCAAGATGGCCAAGCGTAAACTTCGCACCCGATCGTTAACCGCAATACCCGGAGCCGAGCGTTTGTTTGCTGGAGATCAATCACTCAGGACTGCCATGGGTCAAATGCTGTTCACTGTTCCGCGCAGTGTCTTGGATCAGATTGGAACACAAGGCTTCCAAGTCGTAGAAAACTATCTATTAGGAAACTCCCAGAGTTTGCTGCAAACGGAATTTCAGAGATACCGCAACGTGCAGGGCGTTCCGGCGCCTGCAGCGGTCCGAGCAAAAATCAAGCGGAAAATGAAAGCGGAAATCAGACGCATGCTGCAATCTATCAAAAACAAACGAAAATACCGGTGAAGAGGTCCAAGCCATCTGCAAGTCCCAAAAATAGAATATAGTAACCTTTCAAAAAGGAGGTGGTTCAAATGGCATTCCCTTACCCTTACCATTTCTTGAATTCCGCAGCTCGGGCTCTCTTGCAAAAATCCCCCGGTTCCATCGTAGTTATTCAATATGATGGCGGAGGCATCGCCGGAGCTTGGCTCGCGCTTTACGCCGGCCTTGACAATAACGGAAATGCATTGTTCAACGGTGTTATCAACTTGTTGACCGGCCTGTTCATTCCCGGCCTTACCAGAGTTCCGCTGCACCGCATCAATTCCGTCAATCCGTAACCGATGAAGGAAACACAGCAAGCAAGCTTCCAAGAAAACACCGCAAGGCACCGCCGCATATGCCGACGAAACTCCTGAAATCGCCGCAAAGCCAGAAGAAGTCTGCCCGTGGGAGGCAGACTTCTTCTTATACATAGAGGAGCAACCTTCTTGCGAGACGAGTAACCGATGAAGGAAACACTGCAAGGTTGACCTGCTCCTGAAAGCAATATATGCCGCTATCCGCTTGAGGGTTCCCGATTAAAGGCTGGCGCTGGTAAGCACCCTGATCATCATGTCCCTATTAGGATAATCGACTTGATGGTACAGCTCGGCGGTCTTCTCCAGCGGATAGCTCACCCGCTCGATGGAAGTGCGGATGGCCCCGCCCGTTATCTCGACGATGGCATATGAAGCCAAGGCCAAACCGTCAAAGGGCAATCCCACGCTGCCGGTATTGATCACCGTCCGGCCGTCGACATAGCGAATGTAAGCTTTATGGATGTGCCCATATGCATACAGCCGTGCATCCGCCGCATGCATCAGCTTTGAACGGATCACGGCATCGTCCGCATACGGCGGAACGACATCAAACAAGCTGTCCGGCGTTGCATGGAACAGGCTGATGGCCTTCCCTTCCGCTTCGAGCCGAATTTCCGCCGGCAGTTCACTTAAATAATCCAAATCCGCTTGGTCCAGCTGCGCAACCGTCCATTCCCGCTCCCGATTCATCATTTCCAATGCCTGGTCGGGAACTTCCCCCTGGCGGACGCCGCGCACGACCCATTCATCCGCGTTTCCTTTCAAAACCTCCGCACCCGACGATCGAACCAGCTCAAGCGAGCGTTTCGGTTCGGGGCCGCGATAGCACAAATCCCCAAGCACATAAAT
>CAZESH010000108.1:0-12572 GCA_964514665.1 uncultured Caryophanales bacterium | reverse complement strand
GGATTAAAGCGAATTCTGAATATGGAAGACGATATGGAAGTGATCGGAGAATGCGGGGACGGCGTGCAGGTTATCGAGCTTTGCAACAGCTTGAGTCCGGATGTGGTATTAATGGACATCAACATGCCTGTGGAAAACGGCGTTGTGGCGACCGAGCGTCTGCGTGAAATTTTTCCGACGATCAAAATCATTATTCTATCGATCCATGATGACGAGAGCTATGTGTTTGAAACGCTGCGTAAAGGAGCGACAGGTTACCTGCTGAAGGATATGGAGGCGGAGTCCCTGATCAATGCCATTCGCTCGGTGATGCAGGGCTACGCTTACATCCATCCGAAGGTAACGGGAAAATTGATCAATCAGCTGCGCAGAATGACCTACTTGAATGAAAGCGGCGTAATAGGCAGGGAGAATGCCGTCAAGGAAGCCGGCGTCAAATATGTTTATAACGAGAATAGTCCGCTGACCCGCAGAGAAGCGGAGGTGCTTCGCTTAATGGCCGAAGGCAAAAGCAACAAGGCCATTGGAGAATTTTTATACATAAGCGAAAAAACGGTAAAGAACCATGTCAGCAGCATTTTACAAAAGATGGAAGTCGACGACCGCACGCAAGCCGTGATTAATTCCATCAAAAACGGCTGGGTCACCCTGTAGGAACCATAGCTTTCATGGCGGCATATACTACCAGCAAAAGGAGGTAGGCCGCTATGGCATTCCAAGCGTTGATTGCTTTATGCATCTATTTGACCGGGGTTTTGTGGGTCCATTGGAATTACCGGCGTTTGCACCATAATGGAACCGTTACCGAGCACTATGTATTGATTACGAAGAATAATCAACTGCAAATCGAGTGGATGATTCGTTCGCTGCTGCTGGCCTATTGGATCAAGGGGAAATCTTTGAAAATTAGTGTTTTGGATCAAAATTCAAGGGATGAAACGCTGATGATCGTAGGTCGTTTGTCGCAGTTTCGCAATATCTCCGTTAGGTCGATCCAAGCCTCCGAGGACATTCTATGTTCCCTTCATGGGATGTATCCGGAAGGTGAGCAGATGATTATCATTGACGCGAATAAGCGGGAGGATTTAAGCAAAATTCCGCTATTTCAATAGAAAATTTCTTGCTTAAAAGCAAGTAGATGAGTGGTGATGATACAATGAAAGCCGGATTGTACGGGGTTTATGAGCATCGCATGTGGCGTTGGCTGGTAACGCTTGACCCCGCAGTAGACCGTTATTACTGGCATCGATATCGGGGAGTGGAACGGATTTATTGGCTGGATCAAGCGCTGCCGTTTGGACAAGCCGCTGCGGCGGCAGAGCGCCTGAACGCCCAGCCACCCGAACTGAGGAGAGATGAGGGGCATAAATCGGACAAGCTGCTGCATGTCCTGTCCCGAAGGTTTCGCAGAAAGCTGAAGCTGGAGGAGCAGAGCTTTGTACAGATCGATGACCAAGCTTCGGTTATCGACGAGGCGGAAGCCGTGATCGCTTGTTTGCTAGGGAGATCGCTAGTCCCCGAGGAAATAATAAAATGTATACAATTTGATGGGCATGAGCAAGCAGCCAGCCGTTGGAAATCCTACGTGCAGGCTGCTTATTTATTTTCCGGCGTGCAGCTTGTGTCTGCTGTTTCCTTCCGCAAGGACAAGATCGGTTTATGGGGAATGGGCAGCAGAAAAGCGTGGCGCTGCAGGCGCTGCGGTTCGGATGAACATCTGCGTTGGAGCGATTGTGACGCCTGCGGGGAAAAGTGTCCTTACTGCGAAAATTGCGTTCAGATGGGAAGGGCCCGTTATTGCACACCGCTGGTGGTTGGCAGCGCAGATGATTTGCCGGAAGAACAGACGAAACCTCTTCTTCTAGGCAGTCGGCAGCAGCCGGATACGCCTGAAGAACAAGCGGATATAGACAGATGGAAGTCTGTGCTCAGTCCGGCGCAATGGCGGGCGGCAGCGAGTGCGCTGGATTTTCTGCGGAGGGGGGAGAAAACGGGTTCCCGGACGGATATTCCCGGCTCTTTTCTATTGTGGGCCGTTACCGGAGCGGGCAAAACGGAGATGCTGTTTCCCCTCATTGCCTATGCGTTAAAGCTGGGCAAGTCACTGCTTATCGCCACTCCGCGCAAAGATGTGGTGCTGGAATTGCTGCCGCGCGTGCAAAGTGCTTTTCCAGCATGCACGGTCTCGGCACAGTTTGGCGGAAGCGAGCAGGTGTGGGAAAGGGGCCATATCCACCTGGCCACTACGCATCAATTGCTTCGCTTCCAATCGTGCTTCGATATTGTAGTGATCGATGAGATAGACGCCTTTCCCTACCACAACAATCCGATGCTGCAGTTTGCCGCACGCAAGGCCTGCAGGCGGCATGGCAGGTTCCTGCTGTTATCGGCTACGCCGCCCCGTTCGCTGCTGCGCGAGGTGAAACGGGGCAAGGTAGAGATGGCGGTGGTGCCTGTCCGCTTCCACGGACATCCGCTGCCGGTTCCGCTGCGGCTCAGCACGCCGCCGCTCAGCAAACAGGTTCGCTCCATCAACAGACCGCTTCATGCCGCTATTGTCAAAAGTGTAAGATCCAGCTTGCAGCGAGGCGGGCAATTGTTTGTTTTCGTTCCGAAAATCGCCTTTCTTTCCCACGTTGAAGCCCAATTGATGCGTTCCTTTTCCGATGTTTCCATTGCCGCTACCAGCTCGGAGGATCCACAAAGGATCGAGAAGGTCTCCGCATTTCGCAGTGCCCGGATCCGGATATTGGTCACCACCACGATTCTGGAACGCGGGGTGACCATTCCCAAAGCGGATGTGGTGATTCTGGATGCGGACGATCCGTTATTCGACGAAGCGGCATTGATCCAGATGGCGGGAAGAGCCGGACGATCGGCGGCAGATCCGAACGGCCGCGTCACCTTTTTTTCAAGCGAACGGACAGGGGAGCAGGCCCGCGCCATCCGCCGTATTCGCGAATTAAACCGGAAGGGGGTTAGGATGATGAAACAGGAGTTTGACACATGAAAGCGTTCATGCAGCGGCTGCTGTCGCCGCAGCCTAAGCTCTGTTTGCTGTGCCGCAAAAGACAGAGCTGGAACAGCATTCAACCGTTAAGCTTATGCCGGGAATGCTATGAACACATTCCCTGGATCGGCGAGATCAAATGCGGCACATGCGGAAGAGCCGAAGCCTGCATCGATTGCCGGAAGCGCAAGCCTTGTTATTTTGTTTGCAGCCGCAGCGCTGTCCGATACAGCCAAACCATGAAGCAGTGGTTGGCCCAGTACAAATACAGAGGCGATGAATCGATTGAACCTTTGTTCACGGCGATGCTCGATTTTGCTTATCGGCAGCTGCAAAAAAGCGAAGCCTTTCCCCAAAGCGGAAAAACCGTAATCGCTTATGTGCCGATCAGCGGTGAAAGGCGGGAAATCCGCAGCTTCAATCAGGCCAAGCGAATGGCGCAGGGGATAGGGACGCTGCGGCGGCTCCCGGTGCTTGATCTGCTTGAGCGCAATAAGGACACGGAGAAGCAAAGCTTTTATTCCAGAAGAGAACGGATATCCAATGTGGAAAATATTTTCTCGATCAAGAGCGAGGGACTTGAAGTGATCAAACAAATCCTGCAGACGGAAGCGGTCAAAGTCATTCTCGTTGATGATATTTTCACCACCGGCAGCACGATGAACCAATGCGCGCAAGTGATAAGCCGTCATGCGAACGTCCCCGTTTTCGGCCTCACCTGGGCTCGATGAATACAAATTTATACATATACAAGCCAAACAAATTCAGGTAAAATGACGATGACTACTTATATTTAACTGGGGGGATTGCAGTGGGATTGAATATTGCTAACTGCCCTCGCTGCGGAAAAGTGTATGCAAGGGGCATTCGTGATATTTGCAACGCCTGTCAAAAGGAAATCGAAGAAGAATACGGCAAATGTGTCGAATATTTGCGGGAGCATCGCGGAGCCACTATGGGTCAGGTCAGCGAAGCGACGGAAGTGTCGATCAAGCAGATCACCAAATTTATCAAAGAAGGCCGCATTACTCTCGTTAGTGCCCCTAATTTAGGATATCCTTGCGATGCGTGCGGTACCCCGATCCGTGAAGGCTCGATGTGCGATTCCTGCCGAAAAAGGCTTGTCCAGGATGTAAACAGGGTGAAGGAAGCCGACGAACGCCGCAGGCAGGAGGAAGTCAACCACAAACAGAGTGCCGCGTATAAAGCGATCGACTTAAAAAATCAGAAGCTGTAAATTTTCTCTATAAACTTTACATAGGTTCCAGCCGATAAACATGTTAAACATGGATATCGGTTTATTATTTTATATACCGTTTTTGGGGTGAAACAGATGAAAATCAATGAAATTCAGAAATTAATGGGCGTACAAGCGTATCGCAAGGATACGAACCAGCGCACATCAGAAACGAGCGGCAAGAAAGCGAGGCAAACCGACGAGGTGCACATTTCCCAAGAAGCGTTTAAGCTGCAGGGAACGCAGGGCACTGAGCGCTCCAAGCACATACAGGAGTTGAAGCAGCAGGTTTCTGCGGGAACCTATCAAGTCGACGCGTCCAAAATTGCCGAGAAGTTGCTGCCTTACTTGAACGAGTAGGGGAAGATGGACGGGAAAAGAGTGAATGCCATGGAATTGCAAGAAATTTTGGATTGCCTGCGTCAGATGAACTCGCTTCATGATGAACTGCTGGAGCTGGGAAGCCAAAAAAACCAGGTTCTGATCAAAAACCGGGTAGACGAATTGTCGGCGATTGTGAGGAAGGAAGCCAAGCTGATCAAACAAGTCAGCGAGACCGAGCAGCTGTGGCAGAAGGCTATAGCTGATTTTCTCAGGAGCCACGGCAACAAGCCGGTGTCGGATTTCACCGTTTCGGCTTTGGCGGGCATGCTGTCCTCTCAGGAAGAGAAGAACAAGCTGCGGGGCGCCCAGCAGGCATTGATGAACCGCATCGATAAATTAAAACGGGTAAATGAAACCAATCAGCAATTGATCGAGCAGTCGCTCGCGTTCGTCAATTACTCGTTGGAGTTGATTACAGACGCACCGCAGCAGGATGTGGTGTATCATAAACCGGCAACCACCCCATCGAAAAGCGCAAGAGGATTTTTCGACAGAAGGGCCTAGTATGAAATGAACGGGGGACTTTGATATGACTTCCACCTTTGGTGGCTTGGAGATAGCCAAACGCAGTTTATTTACGCAGCAAATTGCCCAACAAACGACCGGACAGAACATCGCCAACGCCAACACGCAGGGCTACACGCGGCAAACGGTGAATATGGTGGCTTCACGGCCGCTTGAAGCGCCGGGATTGTCCCGCTCCAACACTCCGGGTCAGCTCGGCCAAGGGGTGGAATTCGATTCGATTACCCGGATTCGAGAGAAGTTTCTCGACGATCAATATTACAATGAAAATAAATCGCTTGGCGATTTTTCAACGCGCAAGGATACCTTGGAAAAAATCGAAACGATATTCAATGAACCGTCCGATACGGGCATTCGCACGACCGTCGCGAATTTTTGGAATGCTTGGCAGGAGCTCTCCAAAACACCCGATGATCTGACGGCGAGAAGTCTGGTTAAAGAAAGAGCTTTGGCCTTAACAAGCACGTTAAACGATACATCCAAAAAGCTTTCCGACCTCTCCAAGGATTTAACCTCGAATTTGGATGTCCAAGCGAAGCAAGCCGATTCGACACTTACCCAAATTGTGAATTTGAATTCGGAAATTTTTAAAATCGAAGGTCTCGGCAACAATGCCAACGATCTGCGGGATCAGCGGGATCTGCTGGTAGACAAGCTGTCCAAAGTGATGAATCTGACTGTAACCGAGGATCAAAAGGGTTATGTATTGAAGATGGGCAATACCGAGCTGGTCAACGGAACGACCAAGAGCGCCACCATTGACATCAATTTTTTTGAAAGCAACTTTGGCGGCGAGCTGAAAAGCGGACAGGCTTACGGGCTGATTCAGTCGAGGGACAGCTTTGTAAAAAGCTATCAAGACGATTTGAACAATCTGGTGAAGACGATTGCTACAGGGAAGACCGAGGTAACGCTGCCCAAAGGCACGATGCTGCCGAGCGGAGTAACCTTGGATGGTGTCGACGGGAATTCTTATACGGGAACCTTGGCGAGTGACACGAAGGTTTATGTGAACGGGATCAATCAGCTGCACCAACTGGGCTATTCACTGGATGACAAGCAGGGTGAGGCGTTCTTCACCTTTCAGGATGGCGCCGAAGCCCAGACGGTTACCGTCAATCCGGACATCGTGGGCGATGTTTCCAAAATAGCGGCTTCTACAGGTTACTATATAGATTCAAATGGAAACCAAAAAGTATTAAAGGGCAATAACGAGCTGGCATTAGCCATCGCCGGCCTGAAGGATGGCACTTTTTCTTTCGATAATACAACAAATGCGACTACCGCTGATGATTTCTTTAACTCCATTATCGGTGAACTTGGCGTACAAGCGCAGAATGCTTCCAATCAAACGGACAATCAGCAGGCGCTGGTCAATCAGATCGATACGCGCAGGCAATCCGTAAGCGGAGTTTCCCTGGATGAGGAAATGTCCAATCTACTTAAATTCCAGCATGCCTATAATGCGGCAGCACGCGTGATGACGACCTTTGATCAAATGCTGGACAAGGTGATCAACGGCATGGGGATGGTCGGCAGATAGATTTGACACAAGAAAGGAAGAGTTGAAATGGTAGGGAGAATCACGCAAGGCATGATAAATTCTCAATTCCTCACGAATTTAAATCGCAATATAAAATCATTGGACAATCTGCAGAACCAGCTCTCCAGCGGGAAAAGGATTACCAAGCCATCCGATGATCCGGTTGGCATCAGCTATTCCTTGCGATACCGCAACGAGCTGAATTCCAATGACCAGTATCAAAGCAATGTGGATTCGGCAACGTCCTGGTTGGATAACACGGATTCGACGTTAGGTCAGGTAGGCAACGTGCTGCAGAATGTTCGCGATTTGGCGGTACAAGCGGCCAATGGCACTAACCCACAGGATGCATTGGATGCGATTAAAGCGGAAGCGGAGCAGCTTTCCAACCAGCTGGTAACGATCGGCAACACAAAATTTAACAACAAATATGTATTTAACGGACAAAAAACGGATGTTCCCCCCTATGATGCCAGCGCGCCTGTTGCCGATACGGACACAGGCACGATCCGATTTGAAATCGGCGTAGGCGTCAAGATCGGCGTAAATGTTACGGGAAATCAAGTTTTTGGCAGCGCGTCAGATAGTGACAATGTCTATAAAGTGCTGCAGGATTTTCAAGATGCATTGGCGGCCGGAGATACAAGCCAGATTTCCACGCTCATTGGAAGCATCGATTCACGGTTGAATAAAGTATTGAACGTCCGATCCGAGATCGGTGCCAAATCCAACCGTATCGAGTTGGCCAGCAACCGCTTGAAAGACATTAATACCAACCTGCAAAACCTGCAGTCCAAGACCGAGGATGCGGATGTTGCCGAAGTGATTACCAACTTGAAAATGAGTGAGAACGTTTACCAGGCCTCGTTATCAACAGGAGCCCAGATCATTCGCCCGAGTCTGGTGGATTATCTCAAATAGGAGAGTTTAAATTATGGACTTTCCAAGGATTCAAATCAAACAGCAGTTTGCCCAACTGGGCATCCAGACACAAGCGCCGAGCTTGCAAATCCGGCAGCCGAGACCGACCTTCGAGCTATCTACAACGAAACCGCAGCTCGAAATCCATTCTCCACGGGGAGAGCTGGTGATCGATCAAAGCAAGGCCTGGGCTGCGCTTGGCGTTGGCGATCATTTGAAGATGATGGACCATATATACAGCGAAGCGCACAGAGTCGTCTTGGAGGAAATTGGGCGAATTGCCGAGAATGGGGACAAGCTGGCGGATATCGCCCATGGCGGCAATCCGATAGCGGAAATTGCCCGTCAGGATGTGATCAATTTTTTGGAATTTAACTATACCACGCCGGCTTCATATGACAACGTGGATATTTATTATACGGCGCACAAGCCTGAATTCAATGTACAAAATGGAACGGTGCAGCTTCAATCCCATCCTAATATGCCGGAGTACCAGTATACAAGAGGTAAAGTCAGCTATCAGATGCTGCAATATGCGAAGCTGGAGATCATTCCTCCGCAAATCGACGCCAAGATTTGATTCCCAGTTTTCGCAAACTCGTGATATTAATCATGAGTAAGAAAACTTCGGTTCAGGCGTGGCTATTGCCACGTTAATGAACCGACATATGGTGTGGTAAATATGCGATAAAATTCCCTTTAAATAAGAGATTGTTTTTTCTTATTCACTTACATATGGTATAATTATTTTGGGTGATGAATATATGGCGGAAATTAGGAGTGGACGTGGATACGTCTACTCAATCGAATATCATATCGTATGGTGCGTAAAGTATCGACACAAAGTTCTTATAGAAGAAATCGATGTAAAACTAAAAGAAATTCTCCTTCAAGTTGCTTCTGACTATGACTTTACGATTTCTGAAATGGAAAGTGACAAAGATCATATTCATCTACTTGTCGAATGTACGCCACAGCATACGATACCTAATATGGTTAAGGTTTTGAAGGGTATATCAGCAAGACTATTATTTAAAGAGTTCCCATATCTAAAGAAAAAGCTATGGGGTGGTCATTTATGGAATCCTTCATATTTTGTAGCCACAGTAAGCGAACATACAGAAGAGCAAATAAGAAAGTATATACAAGATCAGAAAGTGAAATGCGGTGAAAATCAATGTTAGTAAACAAAGCATACAAATTCAGAATCTATCCAACACATGAACAGGCAACGCTCATTAATAAGACAATTGGATGTGCAAGGTTCGTATTCAATCACTTTCTCAGTCTATGGAATGATACCTATAAAGAGACAGGGAAAGGTTTGACCTATGGTTCATGCTCCGCTGAACTGACCAAACTGAAACAAGAAATGGAATGGCTAAAAGAGCCGGATAAATTTTCTCTACAGAACTCGTTGAGAAACCTGGCGGATTCGTACAATAGATTTTTCAAAAAGCAAAACGATGCACCACGATTTAAGAGCAAGAAAAATCCCGTTCAAACTTATCAAACAAATTATACCAATGGAAACATTGAAATTATAGATGACAAAATCAAATTACCTAAACTTGGACTTGTGAAATTTGCCAAAAGCCGCGAGGTCGAAGGGTGTATACTGAATGTCACAGTCAGGCGAAATCCAAGCGGCAAATACTTTGTAACTGTACTTGCAGAGGTTGAAGTATACAAGCTTCCGGAAAAGAATGCGCAAGTTGGCATTGACCTTGGACTTAAAGACTTTGTCGTACAATCAAGCGGTCAAGTGTTTGAAAATCCAAAACATTTGCGCAAATACGAAAAACAATTGGAAAAAGCACAACGCTCATTATCGCGAAAACAAGAGCAAGCGAAGAAAGAAAATCGCAAGCTTGAGAACAGCAAGAATTATCAAAAGAATAAACGCAAAGTTGCACAAATACACGAAAAAATTACAAATTCACGGACAGATTATTTACAGAAAACTTCCACTAAGCTAATTAGCGAAAACCAAGTGATATGCTTAGAAGATTTGCAAGTAAGCAACCTGCTCAAAAATCAAAACTTAGCCAAAGCCATATCAGATGTATCATGGTCGCAATTTAGAACAATGATTGAATACAAGGCGAAATGGTATGGCAGAACGATTTCAATTGTGGGGAAAACATACCCGTCAAGTCAGCTTTGTTCGGAATGTGGTTACAAGAACAAAGATGTAAAAGACCTTAACTTGCGTGAATGGACATGTCCAGAATGCGGAACGCATCATGACAGGGATATAAATGCAAGTAAAAACATACTGCAAGAGGGACTCAGACTTCTGGCAGTATAACTCAGTTAGACAACCGCAGGGACTGCGGAGGTAGCTTGGTTATGAATCTGGCGTTAGCTGGATGCTCCCAAGAATCTCGCGACTTTAGTCGTGAGAGGTTCAAACAGAGGTTGCTTTTGGATACGGCTGAAAACAAAATGGAGTGATCAAGATGAAAGTGAAAACGAGCCAGTTTGGAGAAATTGAAGTTCAAGCGGAAGAAATATTTAAATTTCCCAACGGATTGCCGGGATTCGAGCAGAAGCATGACTATATCATCATACAGCAAAGCGATACCACGCCGTTTTCATTTCTGCAATCGATCAGTGGTGAAGAAAATGCCTATTCTTTTATCATTACAGATCCGTTCCTGTTTTTCAGCGATTACGAATTCGAACTGCCTCCGCATGTGTTGGAAGAATTGAAAGTGGAGAAGGAGGCCGATATCATGATCTGGTCGATTGTCTCCATCAGAAAAAGCATAAGCGATGCCACGATAAACTTACTCGCGCCTATTATATTGAATGTGTCCAAGAAATTGGGCAAACAAATCGTTCTCCATGATTCAAATTACAGAACGAAGCATAACCTAATTTCAAATCATGCTCAAGCAGCGAAGGGGTGAAAAGGTTATGCTGGTGCTGTCCCGCAAAAAGGGTGAGTCGGTGATGATCGGAGACCAGGTGGAAATTGTCGTGCTCAGTGTGGAAGGTGATGCCGTGAAAATCGGCATAAACGCCCCAAAGCAGATGGAAATATATCGCAAGGAGATATACGAAGCCATTCTGAATTCGAATCAAGAGGCTGCGCAAAGCCAAATTGACCTGAATCAATTGAGTGCTTTAATAAAAAGCGCGGATAAAAAACAAGAGGATAAAAAATAAGCAAAAAAAACGGAGAAATTTTCCGTTTTTTTTACTGTCTAGGAAATTATACACGATGCCTTTTTGTGGATAGTGGTTTGAAATGGCATATGCAGCGGGAATCGCTGTATACGTGCACCAACTCATAAAGCAGAGCACGGATAAGAGAACAACTTCTTAACCTTTTGGTTTTCCTACTTCATCCCTCGGTCTGATGATCAGGGGATTTTTTGTCTAAACTTCGATCATATTGTAAAAAAAAGTGCAAAAACAGTCTGTTTCAAAATGATAGTATAGGATATTATTGGTATAAGTTTCAAAAAACTTTATTTGAAGGTGATTTTTATAAGACCAATTTGTTGATGGTATTAAATGTTAGTGAAATATGATGAACAAGTATTCAGGTAAACAGCACCGCCTAACATATGTAATCATACATCCATGGGTTTTTCGGTACATGTAACACCAATGCTTCTACAAACATTAATATCATATAAAGGAGTATGAGAATTTGAAAATGAAAAAAAAGATTTCTGCGGTGCTAATAATTGTTTTGATGGTATCGAGCATTTTTACTGTTATTCCGGCTTTTGCTTACACTGGCGGTTTGCTTGATGGACAGGTAATGAATTTAGGAAAATATGCGGGAGTGACAAATAACACAACGACAAAACTAACGGATAATGACAATACAACCGGATCTATTTTGTCTGCAACTAGTGGTTCTGAATCCACCGCTTGGTATCATTTTTCATCGCCACAAACTATTTCTGCGATCCAGTTAGATACTGATTCGTATAATATGGAAATTCGGTTATATGATTCAAATACTTATTATCTTAGTAGTTATACAACGACAAATAATAATAAATTCACGATTACGAGTGTAGCGAATGTGTCCTATGTTGCTATATTAAATATGGACAATTCGAATTATCACACTATCTATGAATTCGATGTTTTTTCCTCATCCTCCGACACCACGCCGCCAGCAGCGCCCACAGGGCTTACAGCGACTTCCGGGGATGGAACAGCAGCATTAACCTGGACGGCGAACACAGAAAGCGATCTTGCCGGATATAATGTTTATCAAGATGGAGTAAAAATAAACACATCTTTAATAACCGGTACAAGCAATACTTTGACGGGTTTGACAAATGGTACTACTTACAATTTTAGCATTACTACAGTTGATACAAGTGGGAATGAATCAGTTCAAAGCAGCTCAGTATCAGTAACTCCGAATCCTGCTCTAAGTGTTCCTACAAACCTAACTGCTTCTGCAGGAGATACCCAAGTCTCACTATCATGGTCAGCAGTATCAGGTGCTACAGGATATAATGTCAAAAGATCAACGACTACAGGAGGGCCATACACAACTGTTACTTCTTCCGTTTATAATTCATATACTGATTCTTCAGTTACGAATGGAACAACCTATTATTATGTCGTATCAGCTGTAAATGCTGGTGGGGAAAGCGGTAACTCGAACGAAGTATCAGCTACTCCACAAGTTGCTGTTCCGGCAGCACCTACAAACTTAACTGCTACTGCCGGAGATTCTCAAGTATCGCTTTCTTGGACAGCATCGGATACCGCAACGTCATATAATGTAAAACGCGCATCATCTACTGGTGGTCCATATACTTCAATTGCAAATGGTATAACGGGAACTTCATATGTTGATTCAACAGCCGTAAACGGTACTACGTACTATTATGTTGTCTCCGCCGTAAACGCAGGAGGAGAAAGCTAGAATTCAAATGAAGCTCCAGCAACACCAGAGGCAGCAGGAAGAG
>CAZESH010000107.1:0-12601 GCA_964514665.1 uncultured Caryophanales bacterium | reverse complement strand
CTTTATGCCGGATGGGGGCAGAGTTTGATCAGGTAAGAATCGATTATGCCATACGGCAGCACGAGCAGTGGTACAAGGGAGACGGCATATACGGAGATGGCCCGGATTTTCATTGGGACTATTACAACAGCTATGTGATTCAGCCGATGCTGATCGATATCGTGAAAACCGCAGGAGCAATGTATATTGAGGATCGTTACCGCTTTGCCGACCTGTATCGGCGGATACTGGCAAGAGCCCGTCGATATGCCGATATTCAGGAGAAGTTGATTTCTCCGGAGGGCACTTTTCCGGTGATTGGCCGATCGATGGCTTACCGCACGGGCGCATTCCAGCATTTGGCACAAATGGCGCTGATACAGGAGCTTCCCGAAGGGCTTGCTCCGGGGCAGGTGCGCTGTGCGCTGCAAGCCGTGATTGAACGCTGCCTCGCCGGGGAAGCCAATTACGACGGCGAAGGATGGCTGAAAATCGGATTGTGCGGCAGTCAGCCCGGATTGGGCGAAGCTTACATTTCAACGGGCAGCCTCTACTTATGCACGACAGTGTTTCTGCCGCTCGGGCTTGCGCCTGACGCAGATTTTTGGAAGCAAGCGGATAAGGCGTGGTCGTCGCGAAGGCTGTGGGCGGGAGAGGATATGTCTGCCGACCAGGCGATAGAATAAGGGCAATGGATACGGACTAAATAAAAAAAGGAGTTGTACATCCATGAAATTATCGGTAACAACGCTAGGCTGCCCCGATTGGGACATGCCGACATTGATCGAAAGCTTGCGGGAATATGGGTTTGATTCGGTGGACTTCCGCGGCTACAAGGGAGAAATGGAAATTTACAAGCTTGCGGAATTCTCTTCCGGGGCGGAGGAAACTCATAAACGCATTGCCGCTGCAGGCTTGGAGGTATCCTGTTTCTCCAGCTCGGTAAAGCTGATTTCGCAGGATCTTGCGTCCAGTATCGCCGAGGTGCGGGAATATGCCCGTTTATGCAAGCTTTTCGGTACCCGTTACATTCGTGTGTTCGGGGGAAGTCTGGAAGGAATGGACCGGGCACAGGCAGTGGAAACGGTTGTCGGAAATTTGCAGCCGCTGGCTGCGGTTGCCAAGAGCCATGGCGTGAAGCTTCTGCTCGAAACGCATGATGACTGGACGGACTGCAAGCATGTGAAAGCCGTAATGGAGCAAGTCGATACGGAAGCGGTCGGCGTGCTTTGGGATGTACATCATCCTTATCGCATGATCGGCGAGAAGCCGGCACACACTTGGGAGATGATCGGCCAATGGGTGGCTTATACGCATTGGAAGGATTCCAGGCTGAAACCGGAAGGAACCGGCGATTTTGAGTACTGTTTGACGGGTGAGGGCAATATTCCGCTGCGGGATATTTATCATTTATTGCGAAACAAAGGCTATCAAGGCTATTTCACGCTGGAATGGGAGAAAAAGTGGCATCCGCAAATAGCGGAGCCGGAAGCGGCGTTTCCGCAATATGTGCAGTACATGCGCCGCCTGCAATTAAACGATTGAATTTCGCATGCATCTCCAGCCGAACAGCTGCGTCCAGCTGTAGGGAAGGCGGTCGTCACCAAGAAGACTGCTGCAATCGCTCGATTTGACGGCACCAAACATTCCTCATGGAAAAAAGTGGTATCTTTCCATTATTGTCCCTGGAACCTATAATTTATACTGCAAGGGCTGAAGCTCAGCAGGATCAGAATCCTCAAAAATAGGCAGTGATAAATGTCACAGCATGTCTTGCAATCCAAATATATATGGTATACAATATACAACATATCATTGCAAATATTTTTTTATCCGTATTTGTAATCGCTTACATATAATGCGAGGGGTGATCCGGCGTAAAATGCAAAAACCAATACCGCAGTAAGCAGGTGATGCAGAAGGCAAAAGGGGAAATTGCCAGAAAGACAGCAGAGAACCACATAATATGTGATATATATGTAATATAAATTAACTAATTTTTCAGGGTTGTAATAAAATATTGTATACAAAAGACCAAAAATATCTATTTTTTTGACATGAAAAGTGGTAAAATTCATAGCGAGGTCAAAAATTCAAAAAAGTAGAGGGATGCGAATGATTACTTTCTCACATGTTTTGTATGCTTTAGTAACAGTAAGCGTCATTTTGGTCATGCTGTTTAGGCGCGGGGTCGTTATCCCGACTCTAATCGGTACATTCCTGATTGGCTGGGTGTACAAAGGAGATGTGATAAGCGGATTCAAAGCAGTCTATAATGCAAACTTGACTGCAGCCAAGGAGCTTTTCACTATTTTCCTGATTATTACGTTTATGGTTGCCTTGTTGGCCTCGCTAAGGGACATCGGCGCCGACCGCAGAATGATCCAGCCGATTCAGAAAGTATTCGTAAACGGGCACGTGGCGTTTTTCGTGCTTGCCATCATCACATTTGTCATTTCTCTATTTTTCTGGCCAACTCCTGCAGTTCCATTGATCGGAGCGCTGCTTATACCTGCAGCCGTTCGAGCGGGTCTTCCTCCGATGGGAGCAGCCATGGCGATTGCGCTTGCGGGGCAAGGGATGGCGCTGTCTTCCGACTATGTGATGCAGGTTGCGCCGATGCTGAGCGCCAAAGGCGCCGGCGTGCCTACAGGTTCGGTAGCCGACAAAGCGATGATCCTGTCGCTGATAACGGGTGGTATTGCCATATTCGGCGCCTATATCATGAATCGCAAAGAAATTCGATTGCCTGTTGCTGCAGGGGATGATATTCAAGAACCTGTAAAAATGGAGACCCGTGCGGGAGAACAGCTGGATTTCGCCGAAGCCGCGGCAACGGTGGAAACGCTGGAGCCATCAGTTCAAAGGTGGTCCAAACTGTTGGCTGTAATTGTTCCGTTGGCAATGCTGGCAATTGTGGCAGTCATGGCAGCGAGTAAAATGGGTTCCGGTCTGGGCAGCTTCGAAGGCGGGGATGGAGCGGCTTTCGTTGGAGGCGTAGCGGTAATCCTGTTGATTTTGTCAAGCGTGGTCTTTAATAAATTTCATGCTCTGGACAAGATCAGCGATCATCTCGTTGAAGGTTTTGTCTTTGCTTTCAAAGCAATGGGGCCGGTCATTCCGATTGCAGGATTTTTCTTCCTGGGCAACTCGGATTTCTCCGGAGGGATTCTTTCCATAGCTGACGGCGCAAAGGCTCCGGCATTTTTGTTCGATTTGGTGTCTTCCATTCAGAGCCACATTCCAAGCAATGGATTCTTCATGTCGATCGGGATTTTGATCATTGGCATTATTACGGGCTTGGACGGATCCGGCTTTTCCGGATTGCCGCTGACAGGCTCGCTGTCCGGCGCCTTGGCTCCGACAGTAGGCATGGATCCTTCGACACTGGCGGCAATCGGTCAGATGGGCGCAATTTGGGCAGGCGGCGGAACGATTGTGGCATGGTCATCACTTGTTGCTGTTGCCGGTTTCTCGAATGTGTCGGTCATTGATCTCGCCCGCAAAAATTTTCTGCCCGTGATCATCGGACTGCTGGTTTCGACGATTGTCGCGATTTTCGTCTGGTGACCGTAAAACCGTGATTCAGGAGCTTGTCGATTGTTCTTTGGATGCATGCTTTATCAGATGGGCGAATATTTTCTGCGAGGATTTGGCCAGCACCTTGCTGATGACCACAGCCATTTCGTTGACGAAGGTCAGACTGGTGTGTTCAAGCACCTTGTGATTGAGCGGACCATAATTGTTAATGATTCCCTTGAAATGGAGATGTCCGATAGGCGGCAGGTTTTTTTTCAAACTTGTCCCTGGACGGAGCGGTTCTTCCACCAGCTGAAGTGTGCCGATTTTATAAAATTGCCCGAGACAGGCGTCGACGGCAATGATATAACTGCGGCTGTGCTTTCTGGCGACATGCTCCAACGTCTTATCGACGTTCAGGGCATGAACGGGTTTTTCCAATGTGCCGTATATGTGGATATAGCGGTTTCCCTGGAATCTTTCCGCCAAAGAGCTGCCGACGGTCGGACCGAGCGAATCTCCCGGATATCGATTGGTGCCTACGCAGATGATGACGATCTCATCATAATTCGGTTCTTTCAGGTAGTGTTGGGTCAAAGCCTCGGACAAAAAAGCTACGGACTTTTTATCGAGGTAGTGACAGTGGTGCATCATATTTAGAAACCTCTTTCTCTATTAAGTCTCACTCTATTCTACTGAATACAGGAGAAAATTCAATATTTTAGCCGAAAAGAATGTGAACATTTCGCATCTTTGGCATACAATGAACCGAAGATTGGGGATGGAGGAAGCTAATCATGTCTGAATCTAGTTATCTACTAACGCAAATGACATGGCCGGAGGTTAAGGAAGCGCTGAAAACGGTGAAGATCGCGATTATTCCTCTGGGAGCCCATGAACAGCACGGACCGCATATGGCCGAAAGCTGTGACGCAGTGCTTGCCGAAGAAATGGCCAAGAAACTGACGGAACGGCTGCATCCGCTTGCGATCATGACGCCGACGATCAATATGGGCGTGTCGCCGCATCACCTCCATTTTCCCGGCACGATCTCTTTGCAGCCTGCAACGCTGATCGCGATCCTGCGCGATATGATCCAGTCTTTAAAGCGGCATGGCATCGAGAAATTTCTTGTTTTGAATGCGCATGGCGGCAATCAATCGACGCTTGGAGTTGCAGCGGATACGCTGACATCGGAGTTGGACGTGCAGCTTTTCCATGCCAAAACGACAGCTTCCGCCAAAGATGTGATGGACAAGCGTATCGATTCCAAACCATACGGACACAGCTGTGAGCGGGAAGTTTCGGAAGCTCTCTACCTGGCTCCGCAGATCGTCAGAACGGATCGTATGGAAAAAGGCGATTTCCAGGAGGGGATCTGGCGCAAGCTTAGACCGGGCAATCCGCTGCAAGGCTTCTATTATTATGATGAAATGACGCGCAACGGCTGCATCGGCAATGCGACCAAAGCCAGTCTGGACATGGGACGGGAAATTGTGGAGACCGCTTTGGAAAGACTGGCCCAGGCAGTAAGAGAAGTACTCTAGCGATGAAACCGGCCTTATTCTTAATTGCGATTGTCATTTATCTTTGCAAGACCGTATTTCCAGGTATTCCTCTTGGCTGGACGGTTTCGGCGATGAGCATGCTGATCGTGCTTGTCGCCATCCGTTCCGTCAAGCGATACGTACTCGGATTGGGGACCGCCTTCCTCGCGATCGGCGCCTCCATACTTGCCGCATACGGAATGCCGTGGACAAGCTTTGTCGGCGGGTTCGGCAAAATGCTGAACATTCTGAGCCTGTTTGCCTTGATTCCGTTAATTTCCATTCCGATCGGACTGGGCCGGTATGCGGCAGAGGTTCAGGCCATGATCGGCAAGCACGTCCGCACTTCCGGCTTGCTGTATGCAATCACATCTTTTCTTTCTTATATATTGAGCTCCTTCTTGAATTTGGCTACACTTCCGATGATGTACCATATGATTCGTCCGTCGCTTGATTTATACCCAATCGCCCACAAGGAAAGATTCATCAGCAGGGCGATTACGCACGGGTACAGTATGCCCATTCTATGGACGCCGGTGGCGCCGATCGTGGGCATTGTCGTGGAGATGACGGGCGTGCAGTGGAGTTCGATTCTTCCCATCGTGATTCCGTTCAGTCTGCTGGCGCTTGTTGCGGATTGGATGATGGGCTTATGGATCGCCAATCGCAGAAAGCGGTCCATCGGACAAATGGCTGCTGAAGAGGCTGCTATTGCGCGACAGCAAGCGGCAGATGCAATGGACCCAGCGTCGGATAAAAAGAAAGCCAGTCATCCAGGGCAAATTTTCGCGGCTATCTTGCTGTTTAACTTGATGATATTCGTGCTTGAGAGATATACGCATTTCGGTTTTCTTTTGCTGGTTTCATTATCGGTGATTCCCTTTGCCTTTTTATGGTCCGTTCTGCTCGGCAAAGGACGGGAATTTGTTTCCATCGGCAGAAAAGCGCTGCCGGAGCATCTGTTGAAAATGCAGGACCAATTTTTTATTTTTCTGAGCGCCGGATTCATGATCTCGGCTATCCAGACCACAGGCGCCAGCCATATGATCAATACCTGGATTGGAGGGGTTGAGAATGTGATCGGAACTGATATGTTTCTGCTGATCATTCCGCTCATTCCATTGCTGTTGGCTTTTATCGGCCTGCATCCGGCGGTTGCCCTCGCTTTGACGGCGGAATCGCTGAAGCCCGCTGCTTTGGGAATTTCTGCGGATGTGATGGCGATTGCCATGCTGACCGGCGCGGCGACGGCCTTTCTAATGGGCCCCTACAACGCCACAGCGGGATTGATGTCCAGCCTGGCAGGAGTAAACTCGTACCGCGTCTCCAATTGGAATGCACCATTCACGGCCATTTATCTGGTCATGGTGATGCTTCTGCTGATTATTCTTAAAGCAAGCGGTTGACAGCTAGGACTAGATTAGTATAATAAAGCCATATCTTTAATTTGGTATACAATATACCAAAAAATGATAATATGATTTACAAAATATTTAATTGAGAGGAGCAAGTCGCAATGAGTACAACAACAGCACAATCCCGATTGATGAACAAAGAGGAGTTTCGTCATGCCTTGGAACAAGCCATTGAGGGCAATGCCGTGGCCAAAGCGCCATTCACCACGATGTGGGCGAACGGAGAGCTGACAAAAGAAATTTTCGCCAGGTGGGTGGAACAGCATTATGCTTATGTCGGTCCTTTTGCCGATTATCTCGCTTATATTTATGCGAATTGCCCCCACGAGGATGCAAAAGATTTCCTGCTGCAGAACATGTGGGAAGAGGAGCTTGGCGGCGACCGGCATACCGATCTTTTGATCCGCTTTGGTGAAGCCTGCGGGACGACTCGCGAAAGGATCGAATCGATGGATTATATCCTTCCGGAAACGATCGGTTTGCAATCCTGGTGCTATCGCATGGCGTTTCGCGAGAATTTCCTCTATGCAACTGCTGCGCTGGTAGTCGGGCTCGAATCGCAAGTGCCGGCGATCTATCGCAGACAAACGCCGACGCTGCGGGAAAAATACGGTTTCACGGATGAAGAGGTGGAATTTTTCGATTTGCATATCGTATCCGACGAAATCCATGGCGAACGCGGCTATCAAATCGTGCTGGAATATGCAAGAACGCCTGAAGAGCAGCAAAGATGCATCGAAATCGTGGAAGAGGCGACGAAAATGCGCAGGATGTACATTGCGGCCATCTCCCGGGAATTTTGCGGCAAGTAAAATCGATATAGAAGGGGATAAACATGGCGATAAACACTGCAGTGCAAACATTCAACAATTTGATTAACGGGCAATGGACGGCATCCGTCAGCGGTCAAACCTTCGAGAGCATCAATCCCGCTGATGTGACGGATATCGTCGGGCGTTTTCAGGCATCGGACGAGCAGGATGTCATAATGGCGATGGAATCCGCGAACCGCGCTTTCCAGACCTGGAAGGTTACAGCGCCGAGCAAAAGGGCGGAAATCCTCTATAAGGCAGCCGATTTATTGGAAACATATCTGGAACGAAATGCGCAGGAATTGACAAGAGAGGAAGGCAAAACGCTGGCCAGCAGCCGCTTGGAAGTAAAACGCTCGGCGCTGACGCTGCGTTACTATGCCTCCGAAGGTTTGAATGTGGCAGGGGATACGCTTCCGTCCGACGATGCCTCCACTTTGGTTTATACAAGAAAAGAACCGCTGGGCGTGGTGACCGTCATCACGCCGTGGAATTTCCCGCTTTCCATTCCCGCCCGCAAGATTGCGCCGGCGCTTGCTACCGGCAATACCGTAGTATTCAAACCGGCATCGGATACGCCGCTGATTGCTTATCGGCTTGCAGAGGCGCTGCACGATGCGGGGCTTCCCGCAGGCGTTCTCAATTTCGTTACCGGATCGGCTTCGAAAACGGGAGTGCCGTTGGTTACTCACCCTGCCGTCAAAGCGGTAACATTCACCGGTTCAACAGCAGCAGGGGAGAAAATCAACCGCTCCGTTCGCTTGTCAACACGGGTGCAGCTGGAGCTTGGCGGCAAAAATCCGCTGGTTGTGCTCGAGGATGCCGATCTCGACCATGCAGTCGAGCTGACGATCAAAGGCGGCTATGACTTGACCGGACAAGCTTGTACGGGGACAAGCCGAGTGATTGTGATGAATGAGGT
The DNA here is from genome assembly GCA_964514665.1 of uncultured Caryophanales bacterium. GTDB lineage: Bacteria > Bacillota > Bacilli > Paenibacillales > KCTC-25726 > CAZESH01. Next base: position 4,407 of record CAZESH010000107.1, on the reverse strand, counting down.
GCATGACCTGTTTGTGGAAAAGCTGGTGGCCAAGACGAAAGCGCTGGTCATCGGAAGCGGGCTTGCGGGTGAGACGGAAGTTGGTCCGCTGGCCAATGACAGTCAAATGAAGAGCGTGCTCTCCTATGTGGAAATCGGCAAGGCTGAAGGGGCCAAGCTGGTTGCCGGAGGGAAGCGGATTACCGGCGGTGTCTACGGGCAAGGTTATTATATGAGCCCGGCGATATTCACGAATGTGACGACGGGGATGACAATTGCCCAGGAAGAAATCTTCGGCCCGGTTATTTCCGTTATCCGCGTTTCCAGCTTCAAGGAAGCGATCGAGATTGCCAATGACGTGGAATATGGGTTATCCGCTTCGATCTGCACCAACGATTCCGATCGCATGCAGTATTTTGTCCGGAATATGCAAAGCGGCATGGTCAAGATCAACCGTCCGACAACCGGCGTAGCCTATAACGCTCCGTTCGGAGGAATCAAGATGTCCAGTACTGCGACCTTCCGCGAGTCGGGCCGGGCAGCACTTGATTTTTATTTGCAGATCAAAACCGTCTATCACGGTTTGCAAACAACCAAGTATTGATGTAAACGATCGAAGATATGGAGGAAAGGCAATGAAGCGGGTTCTTAAATTGGAACTGAATGAAGCGAAAGTGATGATGGAAGCGGCAAAGCAAGCCGCTGCCGAAGTTAAAGCGCTTGAAACCATCTGCATCGTAGATGACGGCGGATATGTGATCGCCATGGAGCGAATGGACGGCGGACGCATTACCGGCCCCGAGATTGCCATGGCCAAAGCGTTCACGGCCAGCGGACACAAGCGCTCCACCCATTTGTTCAACCAATCGGGAGGACCGGCGGCGACAACCGGCGAAGCCTTCGGCATTCATGTGATGATTCCCGGCAAGTTCGCCATTTTCGTAGGCGGCTTTCCCATTGTCGTGAATGATGAAGTTGTGGGCGGCATAGGAATCAGCGGAGGAAACGGCGAGCAGGATACGGCGGTCGGTACGGCTGCACTCAAGGCGCTGCAGCAGCATTTGGGCGGCGAATATGAAGTGGTTACGCAGGCCGATATCAAAAGATGACGGGAGACAGCGGGAAGAAGGAATATTGGAAGCTGTTTACCGCTTTCTTCAGAATCGGATTGCTGGGATACGGGGGCGGTCCCGCGATGATTCCGCTTGTCCATGCGGAAGCCGTTAAAAAGCATGGATGGATGACGGATGAGGATTTTTCCGACGTGCTTGCGATGGGGAATGCTTTGCCGGGACCGATTGCCACGAAAATGGCCGGCTACATCGGCTATAAGGTGAAAGGCTCGGCAGGCTCACTTATCGCTATTTCCGCCATGGTTATCCCCGTTCTGGCCGCTATGATTCTGCTGCTGGGGTTCATTTACAAATTGAAGGATTCCGGTATTGTCGGCGGCATGACGCACGGCATTCAACCGGTAATCGGCGTAATGATGGGAGTGCTGGCCTACGATTTTTTCAAAAAGGCGTGGAACAGTCAGACGAAGGGCAGAACGATACTGCTGATGTCGCTTTCGCTAATTGCACTGGTGCTGCTGAATCTAAATCCCGGATTGGTTATTGGTATTGCGCTAGCCTACGCCTTTATCGAATCGACGGCCTCTGCAAGAAAACGGAGAAAAACAGGATGATCCGGACGGGAGCTGTCAAGCATGGTGTGGTTTGAAATCTTCTGGGCGTTTTTCATTTCCAATTTATTGGGGTACGGCGGCGGTCCATCGGTTATTCCCCTGCTGCAGGAGGAAGTGGTCAATCATTTCCACTGGATGGGTTTGGCGCCTTTCGGAGAAGTGCTGGCCCTGGCCAATGCACTGCCCAGCCCGATTGCCACGAAGATGGGCGGCTACATCGGCTATCAGCTGGGCGGAATTGCAGGAGCATTGCTTGCGCTCGCGGCAACGATTTTGCCGACAGCGATCGCGATGATTATTCTTTACAAGTTCATACACATTTTCAAGTCGTCGCCGCAGGTAACGGCGATGACAAGGATGGTACGTCCGATTGTCGCCGTTCTTATCGGCATACTGGCCTTTCAATTTTTGCAGGGCGCTTACCAATCGTCGGGACTGCTGCAAACGGCAGTGCTCTCGGCCGGCAGCATGATCGCCCTGCAAAAGCTGAAGCTTCACCCCGCGCTTGTGATTAGCATGGCCTTGGGGTACGGCGCGTTATTTCTCGGTTAATCAACGGTGTGTCCCTCAATTGATTGTTGAAAATACGTCATCTTTTAGATTACACTTAAAGGAAATATCAATTGGGGGTATACCGTATGCCAGAGGCGCCGTTCATTTGGAACGATGAAGAATTAAGTCCCATCCGCGATAAAGTGTATCAGTATGTTAAACAAGCGATTGTACAAGGCGTATTTAAATCGGGCGAACGCATTATTGAACGTGAATTGGCCGATCAGCTGAACGTAAGCCGGACTCCGATTCGCGAAGCCTTGTTCAGGCTCGAATCGCAGGGCTTTGTCAAAACACTGCCGCGCAAAGGAGTAGTCGTATCCAAGCTGTCTCCGGAGGAAGTGATCGAAATTTTCACGATTCTTTCCTCCTTGGAAAGCTTGGCCATGAAGCTGGCCGCACAGCATGCGGAACCGTCGCAGAGGCAGGAGCTTACCGAGATCATTGCAGAAATTGAAGAAGCTTTGGCTTCTCCGATTTTTAAAGAAGAGCATTGGAAGTTCCATTTCAAAATCAATGACGTCATTTGCCGGGCCGCACGGAGTCCTCGTTTGACGCAAATGCTGGACGGCTTGTCGGATTACATCCGCGCCTTTGTCCATTTGGGCTACGAGCTTCCCGGCCGGATGCGCAAGGCGATGGAGGAACATCGCGATTTGGCCAAAGCGGTCCGCGACGGCGAGGCCGAATTGGCCGAGCATTTTACCAAAATTCATGTGGAGAATTCCAAAAAGGCTTATATGGAAGCTCTTAACAAAGGATAAAACAAGCAGCATTGACGCATTCAGAAGATGGAGGGAGGCAGGTGGGTATGCCCATTGTAAAGCTGCACCGTGAGGATCAAGTTTACCAGCAAGAGGTGGAAGCCGGAAGCAATTTGGTGGTACTGGCCGGAATCAAGAAATTCCCCCATCTGAAATACGGCTGCGGCATGGGCAAATGCACCCGCTGCATGATCAAGGTGCTTTCCGGCGGTGAAGGTCTGCCCGAACCGAACTGGAAGGAAAACAAAATGCTGGGTGAAAAGTTGAATGACGGTTACCGTTTGACCTGTCAGCTGTATATACAAGATGATATAGAGATTTCCCAGGAATAAGAGGAGGAATTCGCTTGCCGCTGAACCAAGACAGTGTGGAGTCGAAGCTTGCAGCATTGAACCTGCGGCTGGATTCTCCCCCGAAGCCGGCCGGAAATTATCAGCCTTTTACGCTGAGTTCTTCTTTTTTGTATTTGAGCGGAATGACGCCCAAGTACAACGGCGTGCTGCAATATACGGGCGCATTGGGCCGTGAGCGAACAAGGGAAGAAGGGTATCAGGCGGCCAGATTGTGTATGGTAAACCAGTTGAATGCCATTCGTTCGGCGCTCGGTGATTTGGAGCGGGTGAGCGGCATTATGAAAATGACCGGGTACATTCAAGCCGATTCCGATTTTGCCGAGCATTCTTACGTGCTAAACGGCGCTTCCGACTTGCTCGTTGAGGTTTTCGGCGATCGCGGCGCGCATGCGCGTTCTGCAGTAGGGGTCGCTTCCTTGCCTGGCGGTGCTTCGGTGGAAGTGGAGCTGATCGTTCGCTATGAATGACCGGGAGATCAATGAATTATAAACTATCATGAAAATGGAGGGTTAACAGACATGGGCGATTATATTTTATTATCCTCGAATTCTCGTTTCCATACGGCTAGCGAAAATCCCGATTTGGAGAAGGTGGCGGATTACGAATACTATTTTTTCGGCAAAAAAAGAACTACATTCACGATATGCAAAATTAAAAGTCAGGATACGAGAATATTGATTCAGGGCGTTTCCGAGGTGTTCCCGGACAACAGTATTCCGATTAAGGTATTTCCCAAGTTTGCCACGACGGAAGAGATCGAGAAGGAAATTTACGAATTGAATACGGATGAAGACAACAAAATAGTGAAGCTGTAAAAGAAAGGGGTTGTCCGAATAATAATCGGACAACCCTTTCTTACCACATAAGAATTTATAAGTTTTCGGGAATCGAATAGTGCAAATTATTGTATATGAAGGTTTAAGCGCGAAGAGCTACCAGATTGCCATAAAAAGAGAGGCGAGGGTTCCGATTCGGGTGACTTTGCTTTCCGTCGCATAAGGGAGAGGCTGAGAGACCTAGAACCATGAAAGTCGGAGATCTTCGCTTTTTAGCATATGCTTCGATGGTTCTT
>CAZESH010000106.1:0-12652 GCA_964514665.1 uncultured Caryophanales bacterium | reverse complement strand
CGCCAGTAGGCACCCGCTACGTTCAGCAGCTTGAAGGTTTTGATTTTGCCTGTGGAAGGCAAATGCGGACCGCGGCATAGGTCAAAAAATTCGCCCTGATCATAAATGGAAATCACCGCATCGTCGGGAAGGTCGCGGATAAGCTCAAGCTTCAGGTTATCCTCAAGCTCGCGATATATCCCAAGCGCTTCTTCCCGGCTTACCTCGCGGCGGCTGATCGGCAAATTTTCCTGGGCGATTTTGGCCATTTCCTTTTCGATCGTTTCCAAATCTTCCGGTGTAATGGAGCGTTCAAGGTCGATGTCATAGTAGAATCCGTCCTCAATAACGGGACCAATCCCCAACTTGACCTGTTTGCTGCCGAATATCCTTTTGATTGCCTGCGCCATAAGATGCGCCGTGCTGTGACGCAGCACTTCGACACCTTCCGGCTGCTCCAGGGTCAAGATTTCCACAACCGCGTCCGCTTCAAGCGGGAAGCTCAAATCCACGGTTTTGCCGTCCACCTTGCCCGCTACCGCATTTTTCTTAAGTCCCGGACTGATCGATTCGGCGATTTGTTCCACAGTGGTTCCGGCGGCATACTCCTTGACTGCGCCATCCGGAAAAGTGACTTTAAGCGGCATTCTCTCCAACCTCCTGAATGTAACTTTTACCCACAAAAGTGAACTTGATGCTCCGAAGCGAACTCCGATTACTTTTGCGGGGCCCTCATTTACCCACAAAAGTGAACCTGATGCTCCGAAGCGAACTCCGATTACTTTTGCGGGGCCCTCATTTACCCACAAAAGTGAACCTGATGCTCCGAAGCGAACTCCGATTACTTTTGCGGGGCCCATAAAAAAGCCCTGAAAACTTAAAATAAGCGCGTTCATCCCTTGGCAGGGACGAGCGCGCTTAACCCGTGGTTCCACCCTCATTCAGACCGCTGTCGGCAAACTAAACGGTCCCTCGAGACGATTCGTAACGGGAATCGGATCCGGCAATGTATACTTTCCTTCAAGAGGAGTTCCACACCGCAGCTACAAAGCGGTAAATACGCTGCCGTCATAGAAGGGAATTTCAGCCGTTGTTCCCTCTCTCTGCGCAATTTCGGCACGATTCATGTCTTTGATCATCGCGTTTTTCATTTGTACAGCATTTTTGGTTTTATGAAAATTTATTATATAGCGAAAACCGGTAACGGTCAAGGATACAATCTGTTTTTTCGCTTTTTTCCCAAAATCGGCTTGCACATTGAGCAATACGTGCACAGATTGGTGCGATTTTCGAAAATTTGCTGTATCGTTTTAATCACCTGCTTGTCGGGCTCGCGCGTATGAATGTACACCTTTTGCGGAGAAACGGAAATCAGGGTGCTGACGATCATGTCTTCATAATTGACGTCTTTATCCATCAATTCCACCACCAGCCCGCCGATATGCTTCGTATCGATCGGCTTCATCTCCTCATTAAGCAGCACAAAGTCGTTCTCGCCTTTATGCATCAAATGGGCAACCGGAATTTTCGCTTCTTGGATATATACGAAATATTTGAGCAGAGCAATAAAATCCTGGTACTGCTTTTCCATTAAATATTCATCGATGGCGTAATCGACAATCTCCCGAAGCTCATCCGTATAGGACTTCATTCGGAAATTCAGAAATCCTTCCAGATTCACCTCGCCGTATTTGGCCAAGTAATCACAAAGCTCTGTGGATATCAGACTGATCCTTTTTTCTCTGGAATGCACCGCTTCGATTCCGTCGATCCCCATGACTTCCTTGCAATAGTATATAATTTTGGCAACTTCCTCCTGTTCCTCATAGCCGTATTCCTTTTGAATGATCGCTTTGAGCATGCCTTCTTCCAAATCATCCAGAATATATTCGGCCGCTGCGGTCGATGCAGCCGTGCAAAGCAAATGCTTGTGGCCGATGATTTGCGCACGGGTGCCTTCCGGAACACAAACGATTTTTTCATAATGCTCTAAGTTGAGATGCGCCCAGTTAATACGAACCTTGGAAATATGTAAACGTTGGACACCGTTTTTTAAAAGCTCTAACAGCTTGTCGGATGAAACACGCGAAGACAAAAATAAGACCGAGAACAATTCCATTTGACTCCACTCCTTTCGTCTTTTTAAGTATATGGCTGCAAAAAAGGAGATATACAAAGTACAATATGGAATTCCTTCGCCGGTCAAGAGGCGACAAAATATGTTATTTTCATATAATATTTCCATAAAATTATCGGAAGAATTCTAATACCGAAAATCGGAATTACGGCTAGTCGGGTAAACGGGTTCAGGTAACGCAATTTTGAAAATCGGAATTGCAGTTGGGCTGAGGGGCAGGTCCAGGCGGTGCAATGCCGAAAACCGGAATTGCGGCTAGTTTGGTGAGCCGGTTCAGGCACTGCAATACCGAAAATCGAAATTGCCGCTAGCTTGGTAGGCCGGTTCAGGCAGAGCAATGCAAAACAGTCCCGAGGGGATTTCTGATTGGGATGAGTTTGCTTTCCGTTGCTTGAGGGAAGACCTGAGAGACCTGGAACCATAAAAGTAGGAGAACTTCCCATTATGCAAATGCTGCGATGGTTCTTGGTCTGTCAGGTTCGGACTGGACATTCCCGCATCTTTGCCGGAAAGCAGTCGATCTAGGGAACAAAAATCCCTCAATCGAAAAACCGCCCTTGCAACAGGGCGGCTGTCTTTACCATCATTCAGTTTTGCAGGATGAAGTCCTTCTCCACCTTGTGGTTTTCATCGAATACCCGCAAAATCTTATAATACGTATCGCGCTGAGCGGGAATTTTGCCGGCTTCGCGGATTAGCTTGATAATCAGATCGATATTCACCTTGTGAGTCGTACCTGCTGCGGATACGACATTTTCCTCCATCATCGTGCTTCCGAAATCGTTGCAGCCATACTGCAGCGATAGTTTTCCCACCTCGGGGCCCATCGTGACCCATGAGGATTGAAAATTTTTGACGTTGTCAAGCATCAGCCTGCTGATCGCCACTGTTTTCAGATAATCCTCGGAACCGAGCCTTTTTTCCTTCAGATTCGTATTGTCAGGCTGGAACGTCCAGGAAATAAAAGCGAGAAAACCGGGAGATGGCCAGCGATTTGCGATGCATTCGTCCTGCGCGTCGCGCACCCGGAGCAAATGCTTGACTCTCTCCTCCAGCGTTTCACCGAGACCGATGACCATCGTCGCCGTTGTCGACATGCCGAGTCGCTGCGCCGTCTGCATCACGTCCATCCAGGTGCGCCACGATCCCTTCAAGCGGCTGACTTTATTGCGAACACGGTCATCCAGTATTTCCGCTCCTCCACCGGGTATCGAGTCAAGTCCCGCATCGCGCAATCCGCGAACGACTTCCTCCAGGGATAGTCCGGATACTTCCTTCATCTTCATCACTTCCGCAGGCGAGAAGGAATGCATGTGGATGTTAAAGCGCGCCTTGATTTCCTTCAGCAAATTCGTATAATATTCGAACGGAAGATTCGGATTGGTGCCCCCCTGCATGAGGATCTCCGTGCCGTCGACATCGACCGTCTCGCGAATCTTTTGAAAAATCGTCTCGTCCGGCAGAACATACCCTTCGGAGGAATTCGGCGAACGGTAAAAAGCGCAAAATTTACAGTAAGTATCGCAAACGTTCGTATAGTTTACATTTCTTCCGATTACAAAGGTGGTGATGGGCTGAGGATGATGCCTGAGCATGATTTGATTGGCAGCATGCCCCATTTTCTCGATTTGGTCGGATTCGTACAAGGCGACTCCGTCCTCCAAACTGAGACGTACTCCCGCCAGCGCTTTATCCAAAATATGATCAATTGAGCCCATTGATCATCCCTCCATTTCATGGGAATCGATTTGTAAAGTGCGAATTGCTTGCTTATGCGAGCACCTCGCCCGTTACGTTCGGCAACAAAATTTTATTTTTCAATTCATTCAAACGCAGCTTCTCATGCATGATCAGCATTGGCTCCGGGCGGGAAAAATAGTAGCCCTGCCCCATGTGGACTTCATGCTGCGACAATAATAATGCCTCCTCATGGCGCTCGATGCCCTCTGCGATAATCTGGCAGTTAATTTCTTGGGCGATGCCGACAAAGGCTTTCAGCAGCGACTGCTTCAAGGCGATGCGGTCGATGTTTTGGATCAGCGACTTGTCGATTTTAATCATGTCGGGAATGAGTTCCGAGATCGTCTGCAGGCTGGAATATCCGGCTCCGGCGTCATCCACGGCAAAGCGGAAGCCGAGCGACCTGTAATTCTCCATCATTTCGGCCACGTGCCGGTAATCGCGAATCGCATGCCCTTCTGTTATCTCGAGAATGATCTGGTGGGTGTCGATGCTCGGAAACAGACTCAGATAATCCATCACCTGCTCCAAGAATAGCGGTTGACCGATGGTCACTGCCGTGACGTTGATGAAAACCTGCTCCTCGATTTTTCTTGAGGATATTTCCTGAATCGCCTTTTGGAATACAAGAAATTCCGTATGCAGCAGTTGATCGGATTGAAAAGCAAAATCGAAAAGGTTCAACGGCTCGAAAAACGGGGTATTCTCCGGCCCGCGCGTCAGCACTTCCCAACCGTAAACCTCGCCGCTCTTGAGATTGCAAATCGGTTGAACCAACACCTTGATATTGCCCTCGCGAATAATGTCCGACAGCTGTTTCCTCGTATAATAGAAGTTTGAAGGCAGTTTTTTGGTGGCAATTGCGTGTGCGTAATGATAAGCAAGGGAAACCGCATCGCCGCTGGAACGAAAAAGCTGGTCAATAATGAAGAAACCGATTCGAAAATGAAGCGGTCCAATTGTATGCGGGTCAATCTTTGCTCGAACCCTGCGCTCCAGTTCATCGCGAATTTTCTGCGCTTGATAATGAAGCTCAAGAGCCTCTTCGCCTTTTTTGGAGCGCACAAATAAGCAATAGTCCTCGCCATGCGCTATACGGACGCCGATGATTTCCTCTTCTTCAAAAAAAATCGGCAGAATTTCCTTGATTTTCTGCTTTACCATCCGCTCGATAAATTCGATTTGTTGTACGGGAAACGAATTGAGAATATGATGAAATCCTTCCAAATTTAGCAGGATTAAAGCACAATCATAGCCATTTTTACTATGCACGTCAATGGAAGAGGAGATAGGGTCCCGCAAAATGAATTCCGGCGGGAAATATTTTAGCGAGCTGCTCCTTCTAAGCAGCGAACCGAACATACTCCAACGGTTCTTCCATTTGCTTCCGTTCAACAATGTGAGCATGAAAACCCCCTGTGAGCTTTCTGATTGTTCCAGTTGTCACAAATGCATTTCTATTGTAGCACATTTTTCAGGGCGGGGATATATTTACAGCGCTAATTCCTCGGCCGCAGCGGCCAAGGCTTGCTCAAGATCGGCAATCAGATCGTCAATGTGCTCGATTCCAACGGAAAAACGCAGCAAACGATCATCCACTCCGACTTTCCGGCGGATTTCTTCGGGAATATCCGCATGCGTCTGCACTGCCGGATAGGTCATCAAGGATTCAACACCGCCGAGGCTTTCGGCGAAGGCGATCAAGCGAATATGGCGCAGCAGCGGCTCAACCATCCGTGCATCCTTGACGCGAAAGGAAAAAATGCCCGTATTGCCGGATGATTGCTTTTGCTGCGTTGCAAACCCGGGATGATCCGGCAGTCCCGGATAGAGTACATCGGCAATCAAAGAATGCGATCGCAAGTAATTGGCCGCATGCGTCGCGTTGCTCTGATGACGTTCCATGCGCAGCGCCAACGTCTTCATTCCTCTCATCAGCAGCCAGCTGTCATGCGGTCCGAGCACGGCTCCGATGGAATTGTGCAGAAAGGCGATGCGGTCTGACAGCACTTTGCCTTTGGTCACAATCAAGCCTGCCAGCACATCGTTATGTCCGCCTAAATACTTGGAGGCGCTGTGGATGACAATATCCGCACCCAGCTCCAGCGGACGCTGAAAAAACGGGGTGAGCAGCGTGTTGTCTACAATTGCCGTCAGCTTGTTGGCTCTAGCCCAGTCGCACGTTTGCCGCAAATCGGTGACCATCATTAGAGGATTGGTAGGCGTCTCGATCAGGATGCCCTTTGTGTTTGCCCTGAGGCACTGTTCAAGTCCCTCAAGATCATTCGTGTCCACGTAGGATGCGGTAATCCCGAATCTCGGCATAATTTGCTCCAGCATGCGGTATGTACCTCCGTATAAATCCAAAGAAACGATCAAATGATCACCCTGTTCAAACAAGGTGAAGATCGTTTGCAAAGCGGCCATCCCCGAGCTGCAGGCAAACCCGGCATCCCCGCCTTCCAAATCGGCGATTGCCTGCTCCAACACCGATCTTGTCGGGCTTTTGGTTCTCGCATAATCGAAGCCCGTGCTTTCTCCCAGCCTGGGATGACGAAATGCGGTAGCCTGATAAACCGGATAGCTGACCGCCCCAGTCACCGAATCCTGCAATGAACCAATCTGCGCCAAACGGCTTTCCATTTTCATATCTAATTATCCCCCTAAACTTAATGAGTTTTAATTTTAAAGAAAGAGCCGTGCATCAAGCATCACGGCCTTATGGGCAAATCGTCTTACAGTCAGATGCTCCAATCGAATGGAGTAACCTGGTATACGTAGTAGTTCAACCAATTGGAAAACAATAGATTGGCGTGCGCCCTCCAAGTGGAAACGGGGGTTTGGCTCGGATCGTCTTGCGGATAATAATTTTTCGGCAGAGCCGTATTCATCCCTTTGCCGACATCGCGATCATACTCCCACTTCAAGGTCAGCGGATCATATTCGGAATGGCCCGTCACGAATATTTGCCTCCCGCCCCTGGCGCTTACAATATAGATTCCCGCCTCTTCCGAGTCGGAAAGGATTTCAAGCTCCGGAACTTTTTCTACGTCCTCCCTGCGAAATTCGGTATGGCGTGATTGCGGCACATAAAACTGTTCGTCAAACCCGCGCAGCAGGTTGGTGTTCTGCTTGGTCACCCTATGCGGGAAAACCCCGAACAGCTTGTGCTCCAGCGCGTATTTGGGAATTCCGTAATGATGGTACAAGCCTGCTTGCGCGGCCCAGCAAATATGCAGTGTCGAGGTGACGTGATCCTGGGTCCAATTGAAAATCTCCTGAAGCTCCTGCCAATAATTGACGTCCCCAAACTCCAGATGTTCCACCGGGGCGCCGGTGACAATCAATCCGTCAAATTTACGCTCCCGGATGTCTTCAAAATTCTGATAAAACATCTCCAGGTGTTCCCGGGAAGTATTCTTTGAGGTATGCGATTTAGGATGAAGCAGCACGACATTCACCTGCAGCGGCGTGTTGCCGAGCATGCGCAAAAGCTGGGTTTCCGTCGTTTCCTTGGTCGGCATCAGGTTCAAAATCGCTATGTTCAAAGGACGGATATCCTGGTGAAAAGCAGTCGTCTCATCCATCACAAAAATATTCTCCTTAATCAGCACTTCCTTGGCCGGCAGTTGATCCGGAACTTTGATCGGCATATGACTTCACGCTCCCTTTCAAAAATTAAAAAGCCCTTTCCCGAGCAAGAAAGGACTTTGCATAGCAAAAAGCACCTCTCTCATCTCTCAGAAAAAAATTCCTGCAAGATTTAGCACCGTGCTTTTCCGCTTCTCGCGGGAAAGTCGGTTGCCGGGTTTCATCGGGCCAGTCCCTCCACCTGCTCTTGATAAGAGTAACTTCTATTTGTTTTTGGATAAATAATTAGTATTAATGTTATACGATCAGCACTCATTCGTCAAGCTCTTTGAGGCTTCTTCCCCATATGTAACCATAGAGATTCCCGACACATATACATACAATGTTTTCATCTTGAATCATGGTAATTGTAGGTATATACTAAATTGGTATTGGACTGCCCATAAATGTCCATTCCGCTGCTGGCGGCCACATCTGAAGCGGAACGAGAGCGGCAGGGAAACGAATATTCGAGGGGGGAACATGCATGGACGGAGACCGACCGCGGCCAACTACAATTTATCCAACAACGCAATATCACACAGTCGGTAACCGTGCCGTGGATTAACCTCCTTACAGCGTACCGGCTGTGTCCGCACGATTTTTATGCATGCATAGAGGAGTGAGACACATGAAGGTACGCTTGGTGCAAAATGGCGTTTTCACGCTGGTGGAGGAAGTAGCGATCACCGCAACGCCTCCGGAAGCCGGCTTTTATTGGATTGATGCTTCGACTGAGGATCTGGAAGTGCTGCAGCCGCTGTTCAATCTCCATGATCTGGCTGTGGAGGACTGCCTGACCGAGGAAGAGCAGCGTCCCAAAATCGAAATTTATGATTCGCATTATTTTATCGTGATCAACAGCATCCGCTTCGACGATCAGGAAATTTTCCTGCGGGCGCTCAATATTTTTCTCGGCAAGCATTTCATCATCACCGTGACCAAACAGAAAATCAGCGAAATCCGCGCAGTTAAGCCGATTTTATGGGAAGAGACGGTAAATTCGCCTGACCGGTTCTTGTATCATCTCGTCGACCTTGTCATAGACAACTACTTTATCGTCGCCGACCGGATCGAAAACCGCATCGAAAATCTCGAGGAAGATATTCTGATGCATACGAAAAAATCGCATCTCACCGACATCATCGGGCTGCGAAGCGAAATCCTCTGGGTCAAAAAGGCGCTGTCGCCGCAAAAGGATCTCATCTTTACATTAAATAAAAAAGAGCTTCGACTGATCGACGACCAACTGCAAAAATATTTCAGCGACATTTATGAAAACGCCGTAAAGGTGATGGAATCCTTCGAAACGTTCCGCGATCTGATGGGCAACCTTCGAGAAGCTTATCAGTCCAGCCTGGCCAATCGGGCGAACGAAATCATGCGCGTGTTCACCGCGCTGACGACCATTTTCATGCCGCTGACGTTCATTACGGGCATATACGGGATGAATTTCCAGTGGATTCCCCTGCTGCATGACAAATACGGAAACATTATTGTACTGTGCTCGATGTTTATCATAGGCGCCGGAATGTTCATCATCTTCAGAAAAAAAGAATGGCTGTGAACACCAAGCCTTCATTCGTTTGACTAACACCGCGTCCCGGAGCAGAGCGGCGTTAGTTTTTTTACCGCAATAGAATTTATAAGTTATGCTATTTAGTCCCCATGAAATTCTATTTGGCGATAAAACCAACCTCTAAACGCGGTCGCTCATCTATGGGAGGCCTCGAACCGACAGACAAAAAGGAGGCAGATCCATGCGTATTCTTTCCATTGAACCTACGCCCAGTCCGCACTCCATGAAGCTCAATATGGACCGGGAGCTGCCGCGCGGCAAACGGATGACGTTCACGAAAGATAACAGCCCCGACGCGCCCGAATATATCACCAAGCTTCTTGACATACCCGATGTGAAAAGCGTTTTTCAAACCGCTGATTTCATCGCTTTGGAGCGATTTCCGAAAGGGAATTGGGAGCATATATTAAGCGAAGCGCGCAAGGTTTTCGGCGAGGCTGCGCAAGCAGCGAACTCCGGGGAAACGATCAGCGGAGAAAACGGGAAGGGTGATAGCCATTTCGGAGATGCAGCCGTTCTTGTGCAGATGTTCCGCGGCATTCCCATGCAAATCCGCGTCAGAACCGAGCTGGAGGAAAAACGCGAAGCGCTTCCCGAACGATTCTCCAAAGCCGTAATGCGCGCCCAATCCGCTTCCCCCAACATGATCATGGAACGCAAGCTCGTCGATTACGGGGTTCGCTACTGGTCGCTGGAGGAAATCGCCGGGCAGGTGCAGCAGGAGCTCGACGCTTCCTACAGCGACGAACGGCTTGAGGAGCTGATCCGGCTTGCCGAAGAGCAAGGAAGCGGGGAAGCGCCGCTCAAGGAGAAAAAGGAGCCGCTTACCGCAGCGCAGGTTATGCAGAAATTGACAGATCCGAACTGGAAGGTCCGTTATGCCGCCTTGGAGCGCTGGAAGCCTGAAGAGGCCGATATCGAAGTGATCTTGAAGGCGCTCGGGGACGAGAATTTTTCGATTCGCCGCCTGGCTACCGTCTACCTGGGAGATATCGGGGCGCCCAAAGGACTTGAATATCTGTATCAAGCGCTAAAGGACAAGATGCCGTCCGTACGCCGGACCGCAGGCGACTGCCTGTCCGATATCGGCGATCCGGCAGCGATTCCGGCGATGGCTGAAGCGCTGCGGGATCCAAGCAAAATCGTGCGCTGGAGAGCGGCCCGCTTCCTCTACGAAATCGGCGACGATTCGGCCGTTCCGGCACTAAGAGCGGCGCAGGACGACCCGGAGTTCGAGGTGCAAATGCAGATCAGGCTCGCCCTGGAGCGAATCGAAGGCGGTCACGCAGCGGAAGGCACCGTATGGCAGCAGATGACGCGAAGAAACAAAGGCAAGAATGACGCTTCAGACGGATGACAGAAAATGCTGCTGTGCCAGACGTATCAAACCCATCAGCAAAACCAAGACCACGACCGACGCAATAAACAGGGGGATCGTCAACAATGCCGCAATAGGCTGCAGGAAGAACGAGAACATAAACAACAAAAGCATGAAAATCGAAACAACCATATAGTAATGCCACCTGTTCATGGCGGTTTCCGCAAGCTGGTACAGATTGCGGATTCTCGCCATGCTCGCGATTCCGCTGCAGATTCGGTATACGACG
Organism: uncultured Caryophanales bacterium; assembly: GCA_964514665.1. Lineage (GTDB taxonomy): Bacteria > Bacillota > Bacilli > Paenibacillales > KCTC-25726 > CAZESH01. The sequence goes on along the minus strand of CAZESH010000106.1, from coordinate 1,980 downwards.
GCAAGATCCATCAGCAGCATCACGAATTCCATGATTCTCGAAAAAGGCAGCTGCAGGGGAATCAACACAAACACGGACAGGACAATCAGGATTAACGTAAACTTTTTCGCTTCGGCAAAATATTCGCTTTCACCATCGAGCGAATTCAAGCCTGCATAAATCAAAATATAGCCGATGATATCGGGCAATATGTCAAAATGCTGTATATTAAAATCAAACCAGAACAGCAGACCCCAAAAAATTTGCTCAAAGCCTTTCACCGAGAAACCACGCTCCTTTTATTGAAAATAATTCCTTTTTTCCTTTAGCTTATGATAAACCTGCCGGAGCTTGGTTGACAATGATTTAATTCATAAAAACATGGAGGGAAGTTATGGCCCACGATTTTGATTTCTTGTCAGACAGCACGGAGCAGACGGCGACGCGCTATGTATGCTTCATTACCGGAAGCCTCAAACGCTTTGATTTGGCTATCACGACCACAAACCGCTTTTATGGAAAAAAACTGGTGACCGATCTGCAGAACGGCAAAACCGCGATTGTCGGTCCGGACGATCTGAAGGAGGAAGGATACCTCGAAAGGACGTTCAAGCTTGACGAAACGGAAGCCGGCGAATTGGCCTCATTTCTTGCACAAGTCCTGGGTCCCGTAGAATTTTCCGATCTTTAAGGGAATACTAACAAGGCCCGATTGATCGGTTGACGGCGGACCGGTAAATCGTCGGCAATCCATTACCGGGAGGGATACGATGCCAGGTTTTATAAAAGAACGCGCTCGGAAGCATACGGATCTGGACACAGTGGAATCACAGCGCAACGATCTGATTCCGGAGGAATTCCCGGAAGGCGCTTACGGTTCGAACCTGATCATGGAGTCCTTAGGGAAAAGCACGCCATGGAGGGACGACCAGCGGCCGCCAAACCGTTTTTCCTACGAGAATCGGGAGCTGCATGAAGGCTTGCCCCGGGATTATCCCCCCGATCACGAAACACATGACGAGACTCAGGATGAATATCCGACCGATTCGTCTTTGTAGCGGGCGGGCTTGAATGCGAAGAAAGGATGGCCGTGTCATGCGGCCATCCCAGAGTATCGAGAAACCCTATAAATGAAATGAAGTCTTTTTGTCGGGTGGGGGGTATCTTCTTCCGTCGCTCTTGAAACCAGGAAATTTGATTAGATATTGCGGTATTTTCCCGGTTTCAAAGGCGACCGCCAGGTCTCTCCAAAAGATACCCCCCAGCCCTATAGGACTTTATTCATATTATGATCGGGTTTCTCGACAGCCCAGGATGGCCGTGTGCATACGCGCGCCATCCTTTCTTGTCTGATTTAGGCTTTTAGTCTAAAAAAACAGGACCTGCGCAACCAAGCTCACGGCAATGCCAAGCAGCGCGCCGAATATGACTTCACTTGGACGATGGCCCAGGAGTTCCTTTAATTTAATATTCGCCTGATTCGAGAGCATTTCCTTAAACAGATAGTGAAATTCCTCAATCAAGCGGTTGAGAAAAACGGCCTGTTCCCCGGCGTGCCTGCGGATTCCCGCCGCATCGAACATGATGATCACGCTGAAGATCACGGAGATGGCAAACATTGGCGAACCGGCCCCGCTGTCAATGCCAATAGCCGTCGTCAGCGAAGCGACCGCCGCGGAATGGGAGCTCGGCATGCCGCCGGTGCTGAAGCAAAGGCCAACATTCCATTTGCGGTTGGAAAAATAATAGAGCGGCACTTTAATCACTTGGGCGATAATGATCGATGCAAATGCGGCAATCAACGGAAAATTGGTCAATACAGTCACGATTTTCTGTGTTCCTTTCGATTTTGGGTTTTACGGCTCAGTTATCCGATCAATTTCAACAGGCTATTAAACTCCAGTTCCATAAATTTTTCCCGAATCGTTGATTGATCGGGGGTCCATGCGCCTTCTTCCAATCCGCAAATCACGGGTGCATCGCGGCGAATCCGCGCCAGAT
>CAZESH010000105.1:0-12670 GCA_964514665.1 uncultured Caryophanales bacterium | reverse complement strand
CTCCGGTCATCATCGTATAACCCATTTTTTTCGCTTTTTCCATGACTCCAAGCAGGATGGTTCTTGAACAATACGGCCAAGCGGAAGACCCGTCTTCCGTTAGCGTGCCGGCAAACCAGCCAAAATCTTTTTTCCAGGGCAGTATGGTCATTGACCGCAAATCCGGAATGCATAAAATGTCGGGATCTTCAGGAGTATGACCCAGATCCCCGACCGCAAACCCGGCAAACCCCGCTCCATTTTCACATACGGACTGGAGGTGCATCGACGGCACCAATTTCGCCTTGAGCGATCCCTGCAGATCAGAAAAAGACGCCAGAAAAAATTTCATGTCCTTCTCCTTGACCGTTTTGGATACCGAATCCAGTAACGCGGCATTGCTCTCAACGATTCCCAACATATCCGCCACCACCTTTGTTTTTTTTCATTATCTTAAAGTGGAAGCCATAGAGTAGGTATATGTCCCGCGAATCGGCTTCCCTTCTTCATACCTGCTCAAGCGAAACGGAAATAATTCTTCCGTTCTTTGGCCTGTCAATATCATATCCGCCATCAAATCGCCTATGATCGGGATATACTTGAAGCCGTGCCCGCTGAAGCCGCAGGCGAAATAAAAGCCCGGAATATCATCAAATGTATCCATGATCGGATTAAAATCGGGAGAATTTTCATAGATGCCGGAATATCCGCGGCGAATGTCGCCGTTTTCCATGGCCGGCAGCCGCCAACACAGCTTCTCAAGCATTTTTTCAATTTTCTCCTCATCTACGCCCTGATCGTATAAGTCCGGATCCGCCTCGCCATACATATGCTCACTCGGATCGCTGCTGCCGACCAAAGTCATGCCGCCGGTTTCCGGGCGAAAGTAGGCAAGTTGAATCAAATCGGACAAAATGGGATGCTCGCTGCCGAAATCGCCGGGACGGCCGAACATCAGGATTTGCTCTCTTGTCGGCCGGACCGGTATGTTCTTGTTGACCAGTTTTGCCACTTTACCGGCCCACGGCCCCCCGGTATCCACAACAACGGGACTGTGAATTTCATCTCCGTTTGAAGTCAATACGCCCTTGACCGATCCGTCGGAATGCCGGAGAACACCGGTTGCTTCGGTTTGCAATTGAAATATGGCGCCGCGTTTTCTTGCGGCATCCGCAATCGCGTTGGTCGTTTGTACAGGATCGCCGTAACCCGAATCCGGTTCATAAGCAGCGAGCGAAACATCGTCAACGTTGATTTGCGGCACCATTTCTTTCAATGTACTTCGATCGATCAGGTGAACTTGGATGCCAAGCGACTGATGAATCGCCACATTTTTTGTCAGAGCTTCCTTATCGTCTTCATTGACCATAACGATATATCCGCAGGGAACAAAACCGGAAGTACCGCCGAATTCATCCTCGAACGACTGGAAGGCGCGTACCGCCTTTAAGGCAAGCTTTGCCAGAGGCTCAGCGGTGTAATGCTGGCGAACGATTGCGCTCGATTTTCCGGTTGTTCCTGAAGCGATAAAGCTTTTTTCGAGCACGATCACCTTTGAAAACCCTTTTTTGATTAAACTATAGGCCGTGCTGCAGCCCATCCCTCCTGCGCCTATGATCACCGCATCCGCCGTTAATATGCTCATAGAAAAACCTCCAAATTGTTAAACATCATAATACATGATCAATAGCCTGCGTAATGCGGTTTCCTGCCGCCCAGCCCTACGAGCGGCACTCCGGTTATCAACGAAGTGTTATAAGTTAAAGCCCTTAGATCGGTAGGGTCCAGATCGCCTACATTGCTTTTGCCGCAAGATCTTGCAAAAATCTGGATTTCCATTGTAATCGAGTTGATATAATTCGCCACTCGTTCGGCAGCCTCTTCGGGGTCCAACCTGCTCATCAACTCCGGATTTTGCGTCGCAATACCCACAGGACACATGCCGGTATGACAATGGTGGCAAAAATGCGGCTCCGTTCCTAATTGATGATAATCTTCCACATAGATCGGTTTGTTGCAATTCAACGCCACCAGCATTCCCGTTCCCATATAAACCGCATCCGCACCCAGCGCGATCGCTTTGGCGGCATCGGCTCCGTTTACGATTCCTCCGCCAATAATCAGCTTGACCTTGTCTTTCATGCCGATTTCATGCAGCGCTTCGGCCGCCTCGACAACCGCGGCGATCGTCGGAATCCCCGTGTGGTCCAATTGAATTTCCGGAGAAGCGGCCGTTCCCCCTTCCATGCCGTCAATGATGATGGCGTCGACCCCCACCTTGGCGGCTAATTTCACGTCATTGCCGACACGACTGGCTCCAAGCTTGATAAAAATCGGAACTTCATAATCGGTCGCTTCGCGAATTTGCTCGATTTTCGTCCCGAGATCATCCGGACCGAGCCAATCCGGATGACGGCAAGGACTGCGCTGATCGACGCCGACGGGCAAATCTCTCATCCAGGCCACTTCCTCGGAAACCTTTTGCCCAAGCAAAGTGCCGCCGGTTCCGGGTTTTGCGCCCTGGCTCACCACAATTTCAACCGCATCGGCCTTTCGTAAATCGTACGGATTAAGGCCGTACCGGCTCGGAAGCAGTTGATACACAAGCTTGCCGGAATATTCCCGCTCGATCGGATGCATCCCGCCGTCTCCCGTGCAGGTGCTGATGCCGCATCGGGTTGCGGCGATGCCGAGGGCTTTTTTGGCATTCACATTGATAGCCCCAAAGCTCATACCGGCAATCATGATCGGCGTTTCGAGGACTAGCGGCCGCTTCACTTTTCCAACGCCAATGATCACTTTCGTCTCACAACGCTCGCGATATCCTTCAAGCGGAACTCTCGTTAATCCGGCAGGCACAAACACGAGATCGTCAAAGGAGGGCAGGTCCAGCCGTTTCGTTGCCTGGCCGCGAATCCGATAGCGGCCGAGTTCGGCTTTCTCCTGAATCTCTTCTATTTTTTCCGGGCTCCACACCTTGCTTTTTCTTATAAGATTTCTTTCCATACGCCGAACTCCTTTTTGTTAAAGTTATGAAGCATGCCGTTAGAATGAATCTTCTTAAATGACGATGGAGCCTCGATTCCATACCGCGCCAGCAGTTCTTCGATCCTTTCATATTCTTCGGCAGGAGTGTCTGCAATTTCGGTGCCGTTTCCCGGTTCCGCAATCGCGCCTCCAACATAAATAACGCCGTCATACATCGAATCGCCAATGGCGCGTCCAGCGTCGCCGCATATGATCATGGTCCCTTTTTGCATCATAAAACCGGTCATATATCCCGCACTTCCGCCGATAATGAGGATCCCTCCCTTTAAGCCAAGGCCGGAACGGGCTCCGGCAGATCCCTTCACGACGACAGTTCCGCCCCGCATGGAAGCGGCGCAAGCGGATGCCGCATTGCCATGAACGACGATTTCGCCGCTCATCAAATTTTCGCCAACCGCCCAACCGGCATTGCCGCGAATTTCCGCGGTCACTTTATCGCATAGACTTACCGCAAAGTTGCCGACATCGCCTTGATACACAAGATGTACGGGATCCGTGACGGCTACCCCCAGATTGTGACGGGCAAGCGGATTGACAATCTGCACCTCGGTCTTTCCTTCTTTCGCAGCTTTGCGAATCGACTGATTGATTTCCGTAACCGAACATTTTGCGCAGTCAATGACCAAACTTTCTTTTACAGCTCCCACACCATCACCTCCTCAGCTCCCGGTTCCCTTGTTTTCAAATCCTCGCCCAACCCGCTTGTGATGGACCTGCTTTCGGAAGCAAGAGCCACGAAATCGTCTGTTTCCGCAACAAACATCGGTTTCATGCCGAACGGCTCTTTGGCAAGTCCGACAGCTTGCGGCGTAACGGCCAAATAGGTGAATGATCCGTCAAGCTCGCGGATCGAATCCTTCATTGCTTCCTTTAATGTGGCTCCCTGCAGCATTTTGTCCGCCAAGTAAACGGCAATCACCTCCGAATCGTTCCCCGTCGTGAATGTGTAGCCGTTGTTTTCGAAGATTCCCCGCAGCTTGATGTAATTGGTAATATGGCCGTTGTGGATGATCGATAAATCTTTGATGGCACGCGGACTGAGCGGCTGCGAATGGGAGATATCGACTTTGCTTTCCGTCGCCATTCTGGTATGTCCCAGAGCGACAGGACCATCATATTGCGAAACATGAAACTGCTTCTCCAGATTGCCGGCGCCCCCCAAATATTTCAGGACTTCAATATGGGAGCCGAGACTTGCGACAGACACATCCGCATCAATACCATCAATTTCGTCAACCAGCTTGCGTTCATCGCCTTTATATACAATGGACGCTCGCACATATTCTCCGTGGTCGGTCGCCGTTTTCACTTGGGATACCGAGCGCAAATGGTCGATGATTCTCACCCCGTTCCCGGGTTTTTCATAATTGACGTCGATATAAAGGGAATTCGTATGATCTTGATGCAATAATGACACGCCCGTCGAATCGGGCCCCCTTCCGTACAGGCAATCCAGCATCTTCAACACAACCTCGCCGGTCCTCCGCTTATGATTCGGTGTTTTATAAATGATTCCGGCAATTCCGCACATCGCTTTCCCCTCCTGTAAGTTCTTGAATAAAGCTTTCATGTTATATTTCATGACTTCATATTGACGTATTTTTTTTCAAATATAAAGAAGGTTATCTTAACTATTGGGAAAACTTAAAATCTATATAAAAAAAAAACGGGCATACCGAGGGCCGGACTCCGATGATAATGACTTGTCCCACTTTGAGATCCGCCTCCTGCAGCCATGTTACAAATCAATTACGAGCCGGTCGGATTTCGCCCTCGATACGCAGGTCAATATCACGTTCCGGGTTTTTTTCTCCTGTTCGGAAAGGAACAAATCCCGGTGATCGACTTCCCCTTCTTGAACTTCCACTTCACAGCTTCCGCATCCTCCGATTTTGCAGGAATGAGGGGCATTTATTCCTTTTTGCAGCAATACATCCAACAGGCTGACACCCGCCGGAACATCGAGAACTTGTTTGCTGTTTTTGAGTTCAACCCGAAAAGGGTTCTGCGGTCCCGAGTTCGGCGGAGAGAAAAGCTCGAAATGGATGCTCTTTTGCGGGTATCCATAATCCAAAGCTGCTTTGGAAAATTGATGGACCATCGTTTCCGGACCGCAAAAATATACATGCGTCCCTACAGGCTGTTCCGACATCGTCATTGTCGGCATCCGCTGCTGATTTTGCGAAAAATAGAAGCGGACACGATTCGGGTATCGGGAACGGATCAGATCGTAAAACGGACACATTTCCTTTGAGCTTGCGGCATAATGCAGCTCAAACGATTTGCCGGCAGCCTGCAGATCCGCCATCATCGCCATAAATGGGGTGATCCCGATTCCGGCAGCCAACAAAACGTGGTGCCTCGCTTGAAAACTCAGCGGGAAATGATTTTTCGGGCAACTGATTTCCAGCTGTTGACCGACCTTCACGTGATCATGCCAGAAAACCGAGCCTCCCCGCGAAGTTTCGCTGCGCCTGACGGAAATCATGTAAAAGCCGGTTTCCCGGGGATCATTGGTCAACGAGTAATGGCGTTCCAGCGTTTGTCCGTTAATTGCAAGATAGGTGGTAATATGAGCTCCGCCGCCGAAACGCGGCAATGGGGAGTCTTCCAACGGGAACAATTTAAAGCTTTTGGCCAGCAGCGTTTCTTCTTTCACTTCACCGACGGCCACTTTGATTCTTGCGCCTTGCATCGTTTATCTCCCTCCCTGCCGAAAGCGGATATGGCTATACTTGATCGACGAATCCGAGATAGGCCTCCAGCCTTGGCGAATAGTGGTCGGATACTGCCAGCGCAGCACCGCAATAATCGCACGCCATCCTTTCTTCCCGAACGGATTTCGTTACAATACGATAGCATTTGATGCAAAATACGTTCGTTTCCTTATCGCCGATTCCGCGCAGCTGGATTTCATCTTCCGTGAAACCGGCTTCTTTGGCCCACTTCACAAGCTTCATAACCGTAGGCCAGCCGCACATCAAGAGGAGTTCGGTCCCTATCTTTTGCCCTGATAGCAATCGTTTGATTTCCCGATCATGAAATTTGCCGACCGATTGGATTTGATTCGTCATGCTCTGCAAAAAGGTTTCCATCATTTTCATCGATTTGGTTCTTTCATTTTGTTCGAAGTACACTTCGGTATTCAACCCTTGATATCCTAACGCCACAATAATAGATAGCGAGTCAAACAGCCCGGAACCGTCAGTAAACAACAAATATTTATGTTTATTTGACTTTACGACAAACCATTCTTCAGGTTCATCCGTCAACAGGATCCCGTCTGTTGCGTTTAATAACATTTCGCGTTCATGATGTGCGCAAGCGGACAAATTCACGTAAAACTTATATTGATATTGACCCTGAAACCCTTCAGGCAGGCGCACAAGCTTTGCGGGACAGCGAACAGAAAAGCCGTTAATCGCGAGGCTCTGTACCGTTCCTGTCGTCAGCTCTACGCTGCCCTCGATCACATTGGCATTGATAAAATAAATGTCCGCAGCGACATGTCCGGCGCTTATGATTCGATATTTGACATCCGGCATTTGACACCCCGCCCTTCGCATTTGATCTACGGATTAATCCGCCAACACTCGTTCCAAATATTCCAACATGACAGGCTTGTAAGAAATAAAGCCTTTATAGTCGGCCAGTTCGTCGGGTAAATCGCAGAGAACCCGGTAAAATCTTTCCGCATACGACAAATTGTTCACGAGTTCCTCCAGGGAAATCAGATGAGTGTGAATGCTGAACAGGATCCCGTTGCTGCGTGTAAGCCGGAACAATCTTTGATCTTCCGTGCGAAGATGCACAAGCCGTCCGGCATTGAGCGCCGTAACATGCCGCTTTTCCGATCCCCATTCATCATAATTTTCCGGAAACGTATCCAGGCGACGACCCACGGTAATTGTCCAGTTATAACGGGTCCACGGTTTCCCCGATTCCATCCGGAGCAGAAAATTGCGTACTTTTTCCGCCAAACCGCTGTCCGAATAGACGGGTACAGGCGAATGAAATTGCAAATAGGTCATCCCCAAATCAAAGGCGATCGACCAATTCGCGGGAAAACAGAGCTGTCCGGCATCCATATAAAGATCGCCGTCCCGCTGCAGCATGAGCACCAAATCCTCCTGGACGTGGCGCCCGATAAAATCGAGCGGTTCGAAAGGCAACGTGGAGCTGTCTCCGAACGTAAAGCTTTGTTCCTCGCCCAGCAAGTGATTGCGGAATGTCCACAAATCCCCTTGTTTATCAAGACTGAAGTACCGGGAATGGACCATCGCCATTTCGTTCATCAGAAGTTCCAGAACATCCCACTGGGCCTCCATGGAATGAGCGAACGATTGGAAAGTTCTTTCGTGATATTGCTCCAATAGGTGTCTTTTCTGTTTAATCTCGTCGCAATATTCCGGAGTAATATCCAGACATGCGGGCGGAACCAACGACCTCGCGTTATTGGAGTAGCGGTACGAATCCGCGTTAAACGGAAACGGGAAACGTTCCAACAAAGGCGGCGCCTCGATCTCTATCAATTCGGAACCTCCTCTTACGATTTGACTTGATTAGTGATTTTAAATGCTTAATTCTATGATATTTTATATATCATAATTGTTACATCTATTCGTTCGAATTCATACTGAAATTTCCCATATAGCGGGATGTTGTATATTTTTTACTTGACGATGCATTTTTTGTGTTATATTTTTGTAATGTATTATCACATAATTCAGAATAATTATCGGGAAAAAGGAAGGTGAGCGCAGATGTCAGAGGTCATCGATAAATCGATTCGTCTTCTTTACGCATTAATTCCCAATGAGCATGAAACGGAATGGAGCGCCACGAAACTCAGCAAGCAGCTCGATATGCCGGTCCAAACCGTTCACCGATTGCTTTCCAGCTTGGCGGAACACGGGTTTGTATTTAAGAACAAGGAAACAAGAAAGTTTAGGCTCGGATTGACTTTAATGCAGCTGGGGCTGATGATATGGGAGAACATGTCCGTCAGAAACTCTGCCATGCCGATCATGGAGCGTTTGGCCAAACAAACCAAAGAAAGCATATATTTAACCGTCCGCGAAGGAAATTACGGGGTATTCGTCGATTGTGTGGATTCTCCGCAAATGTTGAAAATCGCCGAGCCGATCGGCATGAAGCTTCCATTGTGCAAAGGAGCATCAAAAAAAGTAATATTTGCTTTCTTGCCGAAAAAGCTGCAGCAGCAAATCATAAAAGAACTCTCCATGGAATTGATATTGACGGATGAGGACAAAGACAAGCTGGATAAGGAATTAATGTTCATCCGGAAAAAAGGCTATGCCGTCAGTATCGGGGAAACGACCGAAGGAACAGTAGGAATCGCCGCCCCCATTTTCACTTGGGATAATCAAATTATCGGATCGATTAGTATTGCCGGACCTGAAACGAGGTTCAAAGCAGCCCGGATAAAAGAAATGATCGATGCGGCAAAAAAGTCATCAGTCGAAATTTCGGAACAATTAGGATGGATCAAACTCAAATAAGATTCCCCCACTCCCTCTCCTTCTTCGAAGCCAATCCCTTTTTGCGATTAAATCATCGCGATTTATCGAGAAAAATTTCATTTTTCCCATCATAAGAGAAATGTGCTCTTTTTTATTTTTTATAAATATGAGATTTTAATGTCGTGTTATCTTTCATGAATATATCTCAACTTGTAATTTTTTTATTTTGGAGGTGATTCTCGATGATGACAAATCGCAAAAAATAAAGCTTTTGTGCATTGAAGTAATAATCCCCTTATGAATTTGAAAATTGGAGGTGTTCGTTATGACGTTTATACATATTGGCAAAGCGATCAAAACAGATCTCCCATCTATGGGTGTAGCTGAAACACAAGCGTTTCTAAAAGATATCATTAGTACGAATGATCCGGAAAAGGCGATAACTTGCGGTTTTTTCCGCATGGAGCATTCAAAGCCCCTGAAATACACTTACACCTATGACGAAATGAAATTCATCGTGGAAGGCGAAATGTGGATTACGGACGAGAATCACGAGACGGTGAAAGCAGTTGCGGGTGATGTGTTTTATTTCCCGAAAGGCAGCGAAATCATCTTTGATTCGCCCACTTACGGGATCGGTTTTTTCTGTGGACTGCGGAAAGAAGGGGAAGCTTAGTAAAACGGTTTCAGCTCGAAGACGCGACTTGACGGCCCTTTAAAAGTTTAAATTTTCTCAATATTCGGTATTTTTTTGTTTTATTGGTATGGATTTTGTGTAATGATTGGGTTATGTAATCTTACAAATCATAAACTTGTGATGGGAGGTTTGGAAACATGGAGGTTCAGGAGTTAAAAAAAGCATTCGATTTATTCGGATCGATGAGTGTTGAAGCTTTCTATTGGTGGAGTATTGCGATAATGTGGGCCATCCATGCAGGATTTCTCTGTTATGAAGTTGGGGTTTCCCGAATTAAAAATGTGCTCGCTTCAGCCATGAAAAACTTAATGACACTGGCGGTCATTTTCCCCTCGTTTTTCTTTATCGGCTGGTGGATTTACAACGCATTTCCGGACGGATTCGTGCCAAGATCCGATGAACTGGCATTAACCTCATTGCCATGGGGCCCCAACATGGGTCCGAATCTTGCGGATCATGCCAGCGGGGTCTTCTGGGGAGCCTTTGCTTTATTCTCCGCCACAACGGCATCGATTCTATCCGGGGCGGTTATTGAGCGGATTCGCATGAGCGCATTTATGATCCTGGCAACCATTCTCGGTTCCTTCGTTTGGATTTTGGGAGCGGCATGGGGCTGGAACGGCCAGGGATGGATGTTGACAAAGCTCGGATTCCATGATGCCGGTGCCGCCGGTTGCGTTCATGCCATTGCGGGATTTTTTGCCTTGGGGGTCGTATTGAATCTGGGACCGCGAATCGGCAAATTCGGCAAAGATGGAAAGCCGCGCACAATCCCATCACACAATTTGCCTTTAACGATGCTCGGTTTTATGCTGATTTTTATCGGATTTTTCGGTTTCCTTGCCGGCTGCATCATATTTGTGGTAGGCGGGGATTGGGTGACGATTTACGGAACACCCGCCACCCTTTCCGCATTTGCTTTTAATGCCTTAATGGGTTTTGCGGGAGGGATCATAGGGGCATATTTATCTTCAAAAGGGGAGCCTTTCTGGACCATTTCCGGCGGTTTGGCAGGCATTATCTCGGTGGCTGCCGGAATTGATTTATATCATCCGGCTCTGGCGATGATCATTGGCGCCATAGGAGGGCTGCTCATTCCGCTTATCGGAAAACTGCTTGAACGCAGGGGGATTGACGACCCGGTAGGGGCGATCACCGTTCATGGATTTATCGGGGTTTGGGGTCTGGTGAGTGCCGGCATATTCGCATCCGGATATCCCAACGTGAACGGGCCGGAAACTTCTCTCACGGGACAATTGATCGGCGCTGCCGTCATGATAGCCGTAGGCTTTATACCCGGATATCTTGTTTCCTATGTTCTCAAAAAAATGAACGCACTTCGTATTCCGCCTGAAGTGGAAGCCATCGGTCTCGATTTGGCAGAGATCCCTGCCTCGGCTTATCCCGAAGGGATTCCGGCAACGCCGGGAGGCCTCTTCCCCGCCCCCCTTAAAGAATCATGATTTAATATTTCAATTCAAAATAAAAGAATGGAGTGATCACTATGAATACTAGTCCGATTACGGATTGGGAAGGAGCCGAAGCGTATTTTACATTCGGTCCGAATTCTCCGGGTGTTTGGATCTCCCTTATTGTGGCGGCATTGATCTTCGTATGGTTATTCGTCAGGATGATCCGCCACGAAAACCACAGTTTTAACAGCGTACTGGAACATTACCCTAATGTCCATCACGAACTGGAACTGGAAAATGCTTATGAGCATGCCCATAAGCCGGCCTCACAAAGGCTGGTTCCGCAGCAAACCGAATAAACAAGATCTGCGGCCGGCCAAATGTACAATCGATGAAGCCTCGGCTGATGTACAAATGCTGCTGCATCTACGGTTTCTCAATTGATTGCCTCAAGGGCAATCGACTTAAGATTTAGAGGAAAACCTCCCACGCTTTCTCTGAACTGTAACCCGTATTTGTGGACATTCTTTACAAAAGGACCCTAGGTTAGGCAGCTAATAGGTGACTTCTGAATTCATCAGGAGTCATCTTTTTTAATGACCACTGGTACCGACCCGAATTGTAACATGTTATATATAGTCATCGACTTTGTCTCATAATTCCTGGCTTCTTCTCATTGCATCCGGCAAATAATATGACAAAATTTATTAATCATGATATCTTTATTAATTTAATGTCCTTCACTCCTTGAACTGGTTTCAGATAACGTTTGGTGTTCCTGACGTCGATTTTCCTTAGATATGCTTATCTTGGGAAAATCAATGTGTCTACTGAATCCGCTTCTTCGTTAATTCTTCTGCAGACCAAGGGGGGAATGCCCTGCAGCAGGAACATGATGTTAGGCGACATCATTTGAATAACCCCCAAAATACAATTCTTGTGTATATTTTATCATCATTATGATAAAATATAGGTATTATTTATTTGAGAGGTGACATTCATGCCAATAATCCGACCGATTTCCGACTTGCGTAATAATTTTAATTTAATATCTGAAACCTGTCACAAAGAGGGCGAACCCGTATTCATCACGAAAAATGGTCAAGGCGATCTCGTTGTGATGAGTCATGCTCTGTACGAAAAACAACAATCCTTAATTGAACTTTACCAAAAACTTGCCATTGCTGAAAAGGAAAGTGCGGATCAAAATATCCCAAAAATCGATCATCAAGAAGTTATGGAAAAATTGAGGAGTCGTATTCATGGAGAAAAAATATCAAATTAAATACGTCCCTTCTGCGGAACAGGATCTGATCGAAATCATTGATTATGTTCTTCAAGATGATCCTGAGGCGGCAATAAACTTACTAAATCAAATTGATGAATCGATTTCCATATTAGGTTACTTCCCAAACAGAGGTACAATTCCAAAAGATATCAGACTACAAGCATTAAATTATCGTGTGATTATCAATGGGAATTACCTTATCTTCTATGTAGTTTTTGACGACATGGTTGAAATACGAAGGGTGCTTCATGCAAAAAGAAGATATGAATTCCTACTCTAACACTGGCATCTCTGACTCAACCTCCAAAATATTCAGTGCTTCTGATGTCGCCTAACTCTTATTCTGTGAACTCGTCTATACACTTTAGATGGATGTTAGACGAATTTCGTCTAAAACCTTAGGCTAATTGTATAAACGAAATCTTGTATTGTTATTCAAAGTGATCTAATTTTTTATCATGAATCGATCCAGCGGACTTTAAATCCTGCGAATATCTTTAATGCTAACATGTGTATAAATTTTTATCGTCTTGGGAGTTTCGTGCCCGAGAAGCTCCTGAATGGATTCAAACTCCTAACCGTTTTTAAAACCATAAAACAATGTGGTAATAAAAGTTATACCCTACCCATTTAGTTATTATAATAATAGCACATTGGTTTTGCTGAAATCTTCATTCTTTTTTTTCGAAATCTTTTTTTCTACAATATATTGACCAATGACCCAGGATAATGCTGAAGCAGAGTAAGCGTCAAATAAGTTCGT
>CAZESH010000104.1:0-12700 GCA_964514665.1 uncultured Caryophanales bacterium | reverse complement strand
GATCGTAGGACGCCTGCAAATGATCCAGCAGCAGGCCGGCAGCGGCTTTCTGCTTTTCTTCGATAGATTTGCCGAACGAATAATACATCACCACATTGACCAGAAGCATAATGGTCAGCAGCGAGATTAGCGCCACGCCGATATGTGACAGGAACAGCTTTTTTTGAATCCCGCCTTTAAACATCCGCATTCACCAGAAATTTATAGCCGATGCCGAATACCGTGGCGATAAACATCGGATGCTTGGGATCATCCCGGATTTTTTGCCGGATATTCTTGATATGCACATCAATGGTCCGTTCAAACCCGTCAAAGCTGTCCCCCTGTATCAAATTGACCAATTCAAGCCGGCTGAACACCCGTTTCGGGTGTTTGGCCAAAATTTCAAGCAGCTTGAATTCGATCGGTGTCAGTGAAATCGGCTCCCCTTGCACGGCAACCTCATGTCGCTCAAGATCAAGCGATAAGCGCTTGTCGTCAAAAGTCAGTGGACGACTGTTGTCCGAATTCGCAGTAAGCTGTGACCTTCTTAATAAACTGATCACTCTTGCCAGCAGTTCCCTAGGGCTGAACGGCTTGGTGATGTAATCGTCGGCGCCTATAAGCAGGCCGTTGACTTTATCGTCCTCGTGGCTTTTGGCCGTAACCATCAAAATCGGCACATTGGATTTTCTGCGGATCGTCCTGCATATTTCCTCACCGGACAGGTCCGGCAGCATTAAATCCAAAACCAACAGGTCGGGCTGAAGCGTTTCGAACAGCTGCAGCGCCGCTCTTCCCGAATCGGCCTCATAGACGATGTAGTCATTTTTTTCAAGATACGCCTTGATTACCTGTAAAATATGAATTTCATCATCCACAATCAATATTTTCGACCGACTCATGCTTCTCATCGTCCTTTCAAGGCAAAACGGCAGACATCCCATCTAGAGGAGATCCGCCGATTGCCGTTCCTAATTAAAAATCCATCATCCTGCCATGATCCAGCGAATCATCCATCATTGGATGCTCTCCGCTTTGACTGTGGGTTGAACAGTCCTTATACATATCCTGCAGCTGCTCATCCGTAAAATCGGGATGCATTTGCTTCATGAAAGGGAACATCCGTTCATAAAAGGATGGGTTATCCGTTGTCGCGGCATAAACTCCCGAACCCAGTCCCAGCAACAATACCAACACTGTCAAAAAGATCCAACGTTTTTTCATCGTTCTCTCCTCCTTATGGTTTCATCTTATACCTAAGTAATAAAGAACTGATTTGGACCTTGTGAAGAAGTGATGAAGACGTTGGCCGAAATTCGTCAATTGCTGGTGGATTTGCCCTCTTTGGCAATTTGCTTCCAACTCTTTCCGTAGTCGCTGCTGATGTACACCTGTCTTTTGTAAGTGGCAAACACTATCTCATCCTGCTTTGTCGGATTTTGCGCCAAATACTGAACTGCATCGTTTTGGTCCAAAGCCGGTAACTTGACGATGGTTCCTTTATCTTGATTCAGGACTATCGATTCTTGTCCTCCAAGCATCAGACCACCGTTTATCCCATAGGCAATTCCCGTCACGAAAAAAGGGACAGGGCGGCTTTCAAAGTGATTGCCCCGGTCTTTGGACACCCATAGGCCTTCCTTTGTGATCAGCGCCAGGACTTTCGGGTCTGTGGGATGCGCTGCGATCGCAAACGGTTCGCCCGGGAATCCTTTCATTTCGCTGCCGACCCAAGTTTTTGCGTCATCTGTAGAGGCATAAAGCCCTGAAGAAGGCATTTTCGGGTTGGGATGTAAATTGTAAACATAGATAGCGTGTGTTTTATAGCCGACAGCCATATCGTGGAAATCTTCAATCCCGTATAGATCGAGCAATTGAATCGTTTTTCCGTAGTCAGCAGATTTCACGATGCCAAGCGGATCTTTCTCATTGGAATTTTCCGCTGGATGTCCGCTGCTGTAAAATCCGTTGTCCACCGCATTAAACCCCATATAATCCCGCTGTTCCCCAACTCCCTGCTTCCAGCTTTCATTCTCATAGAAAGTTAGTCCGTCATGACCGGCAAGCATCACTTGCTTTCCGTCGCTTGAATAACCGAGGCCATGAATATGCATGAGATTAATAGATGGAGGCGAAGAACATGCCGCTAGAAGAAGAACGGAAAAAATCAGAAGCAAACTTAAATTAAATATTTTTGACATTGAGACCTCTATAGTTTTTATTTGATAATTAACTTTACCATTTACTTATGTAGATCTTGTGAAGAAATCTGTCAAATAAAGCGATACTCCCGGAATGCGGCGGCTTGTCCCCGCATGGTGCCGCTCTCGTCCACAAGGTTCCACACAGTCGCCTTCATGATGTAAAATCTGCGGCCGCTGATGGAAATCCGAATGCCTGTGTAATTGTCCACGAAGCCGTTGCCGCTGACGGCCGTCATAAATCGGGCCCGCTCATCGCGTTCAAGCGGTTCTGCGGTATGCCTCGACGGCGTTCGTGTGAACGACTCCCAATCCATCTCCCACAGCCTGAGTGCCGCCAAATTGCCGAAATTCAAAATCGGATCGTCCTCTGTCCCATGGGACAGCACCACGATCGGCGCATGGAACAACAGTTCGAATTCCTTGCCGGAATTGGCTGCTTCATCCAGCAGAGATTTGCCCGTCCATCTTTGATAGCTTTCTATAATCAATCGGGCATGCTTGTCACTCGCTCCAATCCCGGTGTAATGCATGATATCTTAATGTCCTCCTCTTGTTTTTCGGGTTGCCGTCCTGCCCTTGGAGCCTCAGCGCCCCAGCCAGCCGCCGTCCACCGCCAGCAGGTGGCCATGCACATAATCGGATGCCTCCGACGCCAAATATACGATCGTTCCTTTAAAATCATCCGGCTTCCCCCAGCGCCCGGCTGGAATTCTATCTAGAATTTGCGTGCTGCGGACAGAATCCTGCAGCAGCGCCGTATTCATGTCCGTAGCGATATAGCCGGGTACAATCGCGTTCACGTTCACACGATGCTTGGCCCATTCGTTCGACAGTGCCTTGGTCAGCTGCGCAACCCCGCCCTTGGCCGCGGCGTAAGCGGGAACCGTAATGCCTCCTTGAAAGGAAAGCAGCGAGGCGGTATTAATGATCTTGCCTCTCCCTTTTGGAATCATGTAACGGCCGGCTTGCTGGCATAATAGCCAGACAGTTTTGAGATTGATTTGCAGCACATCGTCCCAATCCGCTTCCGTGAAATCTTCGGCTGGCGAGCGGCGCTGAATGCCGGCGTTATTGACTAAAATATCGATTGAACCGAAGCCTTCAACCACCTTCGGAATGGCTTCCTTTACTTGATCGAGATTCTCCATATCACAAGGGATAATGGTGCACGCTCTGCCGAGCTTCTCGATTTCAATCTTCAGTTTCGTTTGCTCCGGCGACCGCTGCAGCAGTGCGATGTCCGCACCGGCTTCCGCCAGCGCCAATGCCATGGAACGCCCGATTCCCCTTGTTGCCCCTGTTATTGCGGCTACTTTTCCTTCCAAGCTGAAAATAGATGGTCTCATTTATATAGAAGCCCCCTTATGAAATGCTCTAATCCTTCAGCTGATAGCTCACGAATGCCAACCGCATGCTGTCAGGCGACCATGAATTCACATTGATCGTGCCCTGTCCCCCGAACAGCTTGACTAATGTGCGGGGTTCACCGCCTGCGCTGGACATCAGACGAATCTCCACGTTTTTGTTCGCAGGATGTTCGCCGGGGTTGACATCTCCCTTGCGGTAAGAGATGAAAGCTACAGCTTGCCCGTTGGGAGACACATGTGGAAACCAACTGTTGCTTTCATCGAAGGTCATTTGCGTCTGTTCGCTTCCGTCGGCATTCATTCGCCAAATCTGCATAAAGCCCGTTCGTACCGAATTAAACCAGATGTGCTTGCCGTCCGGCGAATATTCGGGACCGTCGTCAAGTCCGGGAGTGTCTGTCAGCTGCGTTTCGACACCGCCGCTTGCGGGGATGGTATAAATATCGTATTGGCCGTTTCGTTCGGCGCAATAGGCCAATTGCGCGCCATCCGGCGACCAGCCGTGCAGATAGCTGGGAGCCATCGGGGTAATCAGCACTGGATTTCCTCCCTCAAGCGGGAAAATATAAATGCGCGACTGACCGTCTTCTTGGGTTTGGTGGCTCACCGCGAGCTGCGCATTGTCGGGTGAAAGAACATGGTCGTTGTTGCATTGTGCGGCATAGCCCGAATCAATTACTGTGCTTTCGAGCGCAGCGATGTCAAAGGCATAAATCAAACCCAGACTGTTATAGATTAGCCGCTTGCCGTCCCTTGTCCAATTCGGCGCTTCGATCAGATGATCGAAGCGGGCCAAGACGGTGCGTTCCCCGGTATGTACATCCACCGTTTCCAGCGTGCTGATCACATTGCGTCCCGTGATGCTGCGGGGTCTTTTTAACGTCTTCATGGTTAATCCTCCCTCGTCATTTCTTTTTTAAATCCGTGCAAAAGCACATGAATCGCTTCTTCAAATGTGGGTGTCAGCCGATTCAACAGTTGTTCCGGCGTCTCTTCGGAATGCTTGTACGTTGCGGCTATGCCATACAGCATGTAAAAGTATATGCGGCTGCTGGCCAATAAACGCTCTTTATCCTGACGGGTGTCCTCCAAGCTTTGCTGCAGCGCCTGTTGAAGCAAGTTGAACAGCGCGATGCGGATTTTGTTGACTTCAAGCTCGGGTTGCTGTTCATCGATGCGAATCGACTTGGCTTCGAAAAAAATCGGATACAAATTGCGCTGCTCCAGACTAAAGCGGATAAAAGCCAGGCTTACGCCTTTCAAGCGCTCCTCCGGTGCAGTATTCCCATCGTTTAAGATCGTCTCCAACTGGTGTTTCAGCACCGTTAAAGGGGGCATGGACAGTTCATGAAGCAGGGCTTCTTTGTCCTTGAAATAAATATAAATTGTTGTATGTGAACAGCCTGCCAGCTTGGCAAGCTCCCGTATGGTTACGGTTTCATATCCCTTTTCGGCAAAAAGCCGCTGAGCCGCAGTCAGGATATCCTTGCGGGTTTTGGCGGCATGCTGTTCCTTGCGACTAACCATAGATTCACCTCACTTAACCTTAGTAACCGCAGGTTATATAATAACCTGCGGTTACTAAAGTGTCAATCCATGCAGGATGAATCAGCGGCAAGCAAGAACGATTACATCTTTAAGGCGCCGGAGGTCAGTCCCTTCATGAACATGCGCATGGTGAATAGAAACAGGATCAGGAGCGGCAGCAAGTAATCGTTCCAGATATACAGCAGATTCCAGATCGCAATCGTGCCGACGACCGCTTTGGAGAGCGGTATGACAATCTGCATGAAGACACGAAGCTCTGTACATCCATCGATCCGGGCCGCTTCAAACAATTCCTCGGGCAGAGACGCAAACGATTGTCTGAAGACGAAAATGGAAAAGGCAGCCACGTAAATTCAAAAGAGCGATAGGAAAAACCCCGAAGATTTACCTGATTGCCGAACGCATCCGCAAAGCCAAGTCCATGCTGCTCCTCGGCAAAACGACTGAGCAAGTTGCGGAAGTATTGGGTTATGCCAGCATTCACTATTTCAGCTGGAATTTCAAGGAAGCAACCGGTCTGACTCCAACCGAATTCAAACAGCAGGGCATCAGGAAGCCCCCTTTCCGCCCCACTAAATAAAGGAAAAAAAACACCCCCGGCTTGCATCGGCCAAACCCGTGAGTTAGCCGATAACAATATCGGGGATGCATGCAAAGCTCCACAGACGAAACTTTAGTTCTTACTTATGCGGCAATGCTCGGACCGGTTTGAGCTGCTTTTACCGGGCTGCCTACAGGCAGTACCGTTTTACCCGCAGTTGCGTTAATGACCACCGCTGCAGAGGCATAAAGCGCCGTCAATCCGGTTAATTCTCCAACCCATCCGCCAATTTTGGACAATCCGGCGACGCCGAAATCTCCGAATGCCAGCAAGAAGAATGTTACAGTCAGGAACAGGAAAACCAAGAATACTGCGCGATTGAGATAAAAGCTGCCAATCCATAAATAAAAGGTCAGTATGCCGAAGAACAGCAAAAACCAAGGAACACCTGCCGACGGTTCCGCCTTGACAATAAAATAAAAAGCAATCCAAAAGGCTCCATAAGAAGAAAAAGCTGTTGCGCCGAATGTATTTCCCTTGCGGAACTCCCACATGCCTGCCAGGAGCTGGGTGACTCCTCCATAAGCTACGGCGAGCCCAAGCACGACTCCCATTGCACCTGCCGATAATACACCCGCATTGATCAAACTGAGTATACAAGTGGTAATTCCGAACCCTGCAAGACCGAGCGGTCCCGGATCTGCAATTTTGACCTCATTTGCCATTCAAAACACCTCTTTTTAAGTTATTAGTGGGCGTATTTGCTTAAAGATTTAAGACTTTCAATGACACTCGCATCGGCTAACGTCGTCGTATCTCCCAGTACCCTTCCTTCGGCAATATCGCGAAGCAAACGCCTCATGATTTTGGCGCTGCGCGTTTTGGGGAGCTCCGCCGTAAAGATGATTTCCTCGGGCCGTGCCATGCTGCCGATGCTGTCCGTCACCGTCTTCTTCAGCTCGGCTATGAGCTGGTCCGTTCCTTCCACGCCTTCCTTGAGCGTAACGAAAGCCGTGATCGCCTGGCCCTTGATTTCATCCGAACGGCCTATGACAGCCGCTTCGGCTACGGAGGTATGGCTGACTAAGGCACTTTCGACTTCTGCAGTGCCAATTCGGTGTCCGGATACATTGATTACATCGTCCAGGCGTCCGAGAATCCAGATGTAGCCCTCTTCATCTTTATGGGCGCCGTCGCCCGGCATATACCAATCGCGGAAATGCCCGAAATAAGTATTCTTGAAGCGAACATCATCGCCCCATATTGTCCGCAGCATGGAAGGCCACGGATGCTTGATCACCAGGATGCCGCCGTTGCCCGGTTCAACCGAATTGCCAACGTCATCGACGACGTCCGCTAGAATGCCCGGCAGCGGCCGGGTAGCCGATCCCGGTTTGGTTTCGGTAATTCCCGGCAGCGGCGCAATCATCGCGCAGCCCGTTTCGGTTTGCCACCACGTATCGACGATCGGAATTTGCTCATTGCCGATGAATTTGTGATACCACATCCAAGCTTCAGGGTTGATCGGTTCGCCGACCGTGCCCAAAAGTCTCAACGAACTAAGATCGTGCTTTTGAACGTGCTCGGGTCCCCATTTCATAAATGTGCGAATGGAAGTTGGCGCCGTGTAAAAAGTAGTGACTCCATATTTCTCTATAATCTCCCAAAATCGGTCGCGGCCGGGGTAATCCGGTGCTCCTTCATACATCACGCAAGTCGCTCCGGCGGATAATGGGCCATAAACAATGTAGGTGTGTCCGGTTACCCAGCCGATATCGGCTGTGCAGAAAAACACGTCCTCATCCTTTAAATCGAACACGCTCCGCATGGAGTTATTGACACCGACCATATAGCCACCGGTTGTATGTACGATGCCTTTAGGCTTTCCGGTTGTCCCCGATGTGTAAAGCAGATATAAAATATCCTCGGCATCCATAATTTCCGCCGGGAAAGGCTTTGTGGAACATTTGGCAATCTCTTCATCCCAATAAAGATCCCGGCCTGCGGTCATGGAGGCTTGCGCTTCTTCGCCAACCGCCTTGACGACCAGAACATTTTGCACCGACGAACCTTCGAGCGCCTCATCCGCAAACTGTTTCAGCGGAACGATTTTTCCACGGCGCCAGCTGCCGTCGGCAGTGACCAGCAATTTGGCATCCGCATCATCCATTCGGTCGCGCAAGGACTTTGCCGAAAATCCGCCGAAAACCACGGTATGAATGGCGCCGATTTTGGCGCACGCCAGCAGCGTGATGGGAAGCTCGGGAACCATCGGCAAATAAACTGCAACACGGTCTCCTTTATTCACACCCAAGCTTTTTAACAAATGGGCAGCTTTATCGACCTCGCGACCAAGCATGTCATAGGTGAAAATTTTGCTGCCGCCCTTTTCCCCTTCCCATATAATGGCGGCTTTGTTCTTTCTTGCACCCTCGCGGTGACGGTCCACGCAGTTGTACGCCGCATTCAGTTTGCCGCCTTGAAACCATTTCGCATGCGGAGGATTCCATTCCAGCACTTTGTCATAAGTTTCAAACCAAGTGATATTCTTCGCCTGTTCATCCCAATAGGATTCCGGATCCTGCGCCGCCATTTCGTAAACATTGGGATCCTTCACGTTGGCTTGCTTGCGAAAAGCTTCCGAGGGAGAAAACTTTCGGTTTTCCTTTAATAAAGTGTCCAAATCCCGTTCTGTCATCTTAACGCTCCTTTCCAGATATATGAAAGCGCTTACTATAATCAATTTACTCGAAATCACGAGGATTTTGCAGAAAACAGCCCCAATTGCCGAATATGATGTGCAAATCGTTGATTTTCAGGTTTGAACGGTGCTGCTTCTGCCCAAGTCATGCACGCAGCCTGTCAAAAAGCAATTTTGCCGCTGAACGGCTAACCGGGATTTTGACGGAAGGATCGTGTTTTAGGATAAGATTGTAAGCCCCGTTAAACCATGGGACAATCTCTTGAACAAAATCGAGGTTGACTAAATAACTGCGATGGGGACGAAAAAAAGCAAAGTCCGTTAATTGATCTTCAAACTCCTGCAGGGTCATTTTCGTACGGATTCGGCCGACCGTTGTGATAACCTCTATCAATCTGTCATCCCTTGACGCGTAAATCACTTGAGCGGGATCAACGACCACCACTTTTTCGTTCTCTTCGATTAAAAGCTTCGCCGCTCTTACGGCCGCCGACGGCCTTTGCAACCGCCTTCTCAGCCGGGACACCGTTTCTTTTAATCGGTCTGCTCCGTAAGGTTTGAGCAAATAGTCAACCGCTTCGATGCCAAAAGCCTGCAGGGCGTATTCTTCATAGGCCGTGATAAACACAAAAAGCGGTTGGACCCTGTTTTTTTCATCATTTCGCACAATCAGCTGCATGGCGGCGTCTATACCTGATAGACCGGGCATTTGCACATCCAAAAAAATGACGGCAGGCTGATATTTTTCATATAAATCAAGCAATTGCCTGCCGTTTTCCGCGCTTGGGACGACAAGAAAATCCTCTTCCTGTTGAAGCTGGTACGCCAATTCTTCTCTCGCCAAGCGTTCATCCTCAGCGATTAATACTTTGTATCTCATGATTTTTCACCTCGTCCGCAACTGTTAAAGGCAAATAAAAAGATATCGTGCACCCGCCATGTGTACGATTTTCAATCTTTAAGCCAGCCTCATCCCCCAACAAACCGATAAGCCGCTGGTTGACATTGTAAATTCCCGTTCCGTTTCCTTTATCGGAAATAACAGATTGTTTTCCTAAACGCGAGATAAGCCTATCCGGAATTCCGCAGCCATTATCTTGGATTTCCACTCGTATTCCTTTGGGATGATTTTCTGCCTTTATCGTAATTTCCCCTCCATTTTCAACACTTTTAAGGCCATGGTACAAACTGTTTTCAATTAAGGGCTGCAGCGTAAAGGGAGGAATCTGCGCGTCATGGATATTGCGAGATACTTCAACCGAGACGCTTAATTGATCGGAAAAACGGATTTTTACAATCTCCAGGTAAGCTCTTACATGCTGGAGTTCATTTTCAAACGAAATCAGCGGCAGGGAAATCATCTTCAGGTTAAAACGCATTAATACGCTCAATTGCACAATGATATGACGGGCCATCGATGGATCGACACGGATTAACGTATCAATGGAATGCAGGGTATTAAACAAGAAATGCGGATTAATCTGTGCTTGCAAATTGCGCAGCTCCGCTTCTTGCACCAGTCCCTTCATTTTTTCGGCGGCGATTACATCCAACTGGTTGGATATCAGTTTGCCCAAGCCTTGGGCCAAGGCAATTTCAACCGCGCGAATCTGCTGCGGCCTGCGAAAAAACAGCTTGATCAAGCCGATGATCTCTCCGGATTGCGTAACCGGAACGATAATAGCCGCCTGCAAAGGACATTCCTTATGCATGCATTGGATGTCGCGATGATGATAAGCGATGGCAATATTGCCCGTCTGTAATGCCTTCTTTGCAAAATCGGCAAGCAGCGGCTCTCCTCTGGAATGATGCTCGGCTCCAAGACCTGCATGCGCCAATACCATTTCTTTGTTTGCCAGCGCCGCTGCCGCTATATTAAGTTCCTTGTACAAGAGATCGGCGATTTGTTGGGCGGATTCAAAGGTTAACCCATTGTTTTTCAGAAACGGCAGGGCCAAATCGGCAATGTTTAAAGCCCGTTTCGTTTCGTAAGCCACTTCCTGCTCTTTTTCCTTCAAAACAATTTGAATCATCGCCGTAAAAACGGCAATTGCCGTGCTGTTAGTCAGAACAAGCGGTACGCCGATCGTATTCACAAGCTGGATCGATTGGGCGGAATCGGAAGTGAAGACAAGCAGCAGAGACAAATAAAAAATGGGCGTAAACATCCCGATAAATAACGCCTTTTCCGGAGCGATAACCCGTTCTTCGGAAAAAAACCGGGCAGTGAAGCCTGCCAGCAGTCCCGATAAAGGATTTGCCAAAAAGTTGGCAAGCATGCCGTCCCCGCCTAAAAACAAAAAGTAGCCGGCCACTGCGATTCCTGCCCCCGCGCCCACCACAGGGCCGCCCAGCAAGCCGGCAATGACAATCACAACCAGACTGGAACCGACAAGCATGTCGCCGCTCTGTAAATGGATCAGCCATAAATGGGAAGTGATATCGCCATGGTTAAAAACAACTCCGGCTTGTACACCCGCTATCCCGAATATTCCGAATATAACGGAGTGATAAAGATACGTTTTGCCAGCCAGCTCCCGATTCAACAAGTGGCGAAACGAAGGGATCCGCGTCAGCATGAATGCAAAAAGCAGCAGCAGGCTGATGCGTTCCAGCAAAATGACGGTCAATGCTTCCAATATGCTTCACCTCCATGGAGGATAACTTTGCATTCCATTATGAAAGATCGGTTTCTTCTCCAAAACCGGTATGAGCCCGAACCTGCACTTTCCTGTATCGCTCTTCATCCTCCTTCGTTTGTCCGGATAGCAGCGTCCCGCAGACGGCTCCCAAAAAACCGATCGGAATCGCCACAATACCCGGATTATGCAGAGGCAAAAGTGCATCGGCCTGAATCCAGCCGTCTGTCGGATTCATCAGAGTGGGCCCAAGAAATACCAATAAAATCGATGCGGAAAGTCCGGTGACCATACCGGTAAATGCCCCTGTCTGATTAAAGCGCTTCCAATAAATTGTGAACAACAGCATGGGCAAATTGGTCGCGGCCGCCACTACAAAAGCCAGTGAGACGAGAAAGGTCACATTGAGGTTTTTAAGATTCAAGGACAGCAGCGTGGCCAAAATGCCAAGCCCGACCGCTGTCCATTTGGCCATCTTCAGCTGTTGTTTTTCCGTGGCCTTCCCTTTTCGCAGGATGTGATTATAAATATCATAGGAAAATGAAGTCGAAGAAGCGATCACTAGTCCGGTCACAACCGCCAAAATGGTGGCGAAGGCCACTGCGGATATAAAAGCCATCAGGAAATCGCCGCCTAACTCGAAAGCAAGAAGCGGTGCAGCCAAATTGCCGCTCGGATCGGCGGAAACGATTTTATCCCAGCCTACCAGCACGACTGCGCCAAATCCAAGCAGCAAAACCATGAGATAAAAGAAACTGATCGCCCAAGAAGCGGTAAGCACGGATTGTCTGACGGCAAGCGCATCCTTTACCGTAAAAAAGCGAATAAGGATATGTGGAAGACCGGCTGTACCCAAAATCAAGGTCAAATTTAATGACAAAGCTTCAAACGGATTGTCAAAGAGCGATCCCGGAAGAAAAAAATCAGCCTTTAACGAACTTTTAATCGGAACTAGATCGATCAGGTCCATAACCTGCCAATGAAAACGCGATATGATGATTAACGAGACTAAAAAAGTCCCGGACAGCAGAAGGATCGTTTTAATGATTTGCACCCAGGAAGCGGCCATCATCCCGCCAAACACTACGTATAAGACCATGAGTATGCCGATGATGAATACCGCAATGCCATAATCGATTTTTAACAGCAGATGAATGATTAAACCCGCCGCAACAAGCTGGGGAATCATATACAGCACGGAGATGACCATCGTGCTTGCGGATGCCATGAAACGAATTTTTGTAGAAGGAAATCTGGCGCATATCACATCAGCAAGTGTGAACGTCCCCAGATTGCGGACCGGTTCGGCAATGACCAAAAAAAGCAGGACGAACGATACAAGAAAACCGATCGAATAAAAAAATCCGTCAAAGCCCTGCAGCGCTATCGCGCCTGTAATCCCCAGGAAAGAAGCCGCGCTCATAAAATCTCCGGCAATGGCAAACCCATTCTGAATACCGGTCAAACTTCCGGAAACCGTGTAAAATTGATAGGTCGATTTCTCTCTCTTCGCCGCCCAATAGGTAATAATCAGGGTTCCGAATAATATAAACAGAAAGAAAAGAAAATAGGTCAAATTCACAGCCTTTTCCCCCGCCTTTTGATCTCATCCACGAGTTTGTCATAACCTTTTGCCTCATAAAAATACACGACCCCGAGCAGCCATATCATCAAAAATTGGGCAAAAGCCCCCAGCCATGCAATAGTAAAAGCATGAT
>CAZESH010000103.1:0-12843 GCA_964514665.1 uncultured Caryophanales bacterium | reverse complement strand
GGCCAGAACCGCTCTTTGACGCGGTGCGCGTATCCATAAATGCCGGTGGTCCATCAAAAAATCAACGCCATGCTCCTTGGGCGTAATCGGATAATTTTCGGTTAGATGAATCACTTCGATCCCCTCGACCGTCAATTCGTAGCCGCTCTGGCTGCGGGTGTCCTCGCGGACGATTCCGGTTATATAGAGGGAGCTTTCTTGGGTAAGCTTTTGCGCAGCCTCCCATACTTCTGCGGGCAGCTCGCTTTTCACCGCAACTGCTTGGATAAAGCCGGTCCCGTCGCGAAGCTGGAGAAATTGGATTTTTCCGCTTGAGCGTTTATTGTGCAGCCAGCATCCAATGCGGACGGATTGACCCAGATGAAGACTGACCTCGCGAATCGTGCTTTTGACAGCCATAATCCACCTCACTTCGTAGAATGGTTCTTTTTATCGGCTATTCCCTTTGTACCATCTGCGCGGGAAAAAATCAACAGAGTCGGACGCTGTGCCGGACCGTTCCGCCTTATACGGATTGAACGGAACGTGAGGCCGATACAAGCTTATGCGTATCTCTGGCAATCATCAATTCCTCGTTGGTCGGTATGACGAGCACATCCACCTTAGATTGGCCGGAGCTGATTTTTCGTTCTCCGCGGCTTTTTGAGGTGTTGAGCCGGTCATCAAGCTGAATCCCGAAAAAACTCAACCGGTCACAAACCGACTTGCGAAGTCCTGCCGAATTTTCCCCGACACCGGCGGTAAAGATCAAGACATCAATGCCATTCATTGCCGCCACGTAGGAACCGATATATTTGCGCAAACGATATTCATACATGCGGTAAGCCAGCGCTGCACTGCGCTCGCCATCCTCCATGCCTTCCTCGATTTCCCGCATATCGCTGGTGAAGCCGGAAATGGCGAGAAGTCCACTGTGCTTGTTAAGCATCGAATTCACTTCGTTAATCGTTAAATTCTCCTGAGCCATCACATAGGGGACGATTGCCGGATCGATGTCGCCGCTGCGCGTACCCATCATCAATCCCTCCAACGGTGTCATGCCCATGCTCGTATCAAACGATTTGCCGTTCATGACTGCAGTGACGCTGGCTCCGTTGCCGATATGGCAGGAAACGATCTTCAGCTGTTCAAGCGGCTTTTGCAGAAATGCCGCCGCTCTTTGGGTTACATAATCATGCGAGGTGCCGTGAAATCCGTATCTTCTCACCTTGTGCCGGCGGTACAAAGCCTGCGGGATCGGATACAGATACACCTCCTGAGGCATCGTCTGATGAAATGCGGTATCGAATACGACCACCTGGGGAACATCCTGCATCGTTTGCTCGACTGCCTGGATCCCCATCATATGGGCAGGATTATGCAGCGGGGCGAGATCGAACAGCCTTTTAATCTCCTGCTTGACTTCAGGCGTCACCACTGCAGAGCTGGAGAAGGTTTCTCCGCCGTGGACAATGCGGTGGCCGACCGCATCGATCTCCCCCGTCGATTTAAGCGCGCCGTATTCAGGATGCACAAGATAATCAAGCACCATGCGGATCGCCGCAGTGTGATCGAGAATTTCCCTGACCTCGCGCACTTCCTCCTGACCGGCAGGCTCGTGCGTCAAAATCGCCGCATCCATCCCGATCCGTTCCACCTTGCCTTTGGCCAGCACCGATTCGTCTTCCATATGGTAAAGCTGATATTTCAACGAAGAACTGCCGGAATTGATTACGAGAATTTTCATGATATCCGATCACCATCCTTATCATACCTGAAAAATCCGCTGCCTGTTTTTATCCCGAGATGACCCGCCCTTACCATTTTTTTCAACAGAAACGACGGACGATATTTCAGTTCTCCGAATTCTCGGAACATTCTTTCCATGGCCGCCAATACGGAATCAAGCCCGAAGCGGTCGCACATTTCCAGCGGTCCGTAACGGAAATCGAAACCGATCCGCATCGCCGAGTCGATATCCTCGGCAGAAGCCACGCCTTCGCTCAGCGTATGCATCGCTTCATTGATCAAAACGCAAATCAGCCTTGTCGTGACAAATCCGGGAGATTCATAAACCATGATGCCTTTTTTCTGAATGTTGTCTTCAACGAAGCTCTTGGTCGACTTGAATACCTCTTCCGAGGTTTTCAAGCCCCTGATGATTTCCACTAGATTGATCTTAGATACGGGATGCAGAAAATGCATCCCGATCACCCTTTCCGGCAGCTTGGTCTCACTGGCCAGCTCGGTCAAGCTTAAGGTCGATGTGTTGCTGGCCAATATGACCTGCGGTTTACACAGGGCATCGAGCTCGCGAAAAATCTCCTTTTTCATTTCCAAATCTTCCGTTATCGTTTCAATGATCATATCGCAATCCGCCAATGGTTCAAGACTGGTCGTCAGATCAATCCTGGATAAAACCATCTTTTTCTCTGCGGTAGTGATGCTCCATTTCTCGATCTGCTTCTCCAGGCTTAAATGGATCATTTCCCAAGCCCGATCCAGCTTCTCCGCGGTTTTCTCCACCAGGATAACTTCCAGCCCCTTGAATGCCAGCATTTCGGCAATTCCTTGTCCCATCGTTCCTGCGCCGACGACTCCGATTTTTTTGAATTTCATGGTGATGATCTCCTTTTGACTAACGAAATTCCAGCCCTGATTTTCATAAGAATTTGTTTTCCATTATCATAATACTACCATATCAATAGTTGGCCAGCAGTATTGTGAAATTTGTTACAATCCCCGCAAAAAAAAGCGCTTGAATATGAACATTTCATGAACCCGCAAAACCCGCAAAAACATCCGCGAAAGAAAGTAAGCATGAGAAAAACGCTACCTGCGTGGGACTAAATTGCGTCAAAAATTTATAAATTGTATAATGCAAAAAACCGGCCATTATAGACCGGGATTTGTTTTTATTAAGCTGGAGTTTTTTCCTTATACTCGTCCAGAAGACAGCGGAACTGGTCACCGCTTAATATTTCTTCAGTGATCAATATATCGAGCGACTGTTCGAACACAGGCCGTAAAGGCTCAAGCAGCCGTCTGGTGCGATCGCTCAAATCATCCAAAATCCGTTTGGATTGTTCAGTGATTAGCGACTTTTCAAGCAGATCGGCCTTGACGATGCCAAGCTCGGTCAAACCGCTGTCGATCATCGTATGCACCATCCTCAGCGCCTGCTCGAAATCGTTGCGCGATCCCGTGCTGCGATGGCCGTAGAACATCTCCTCCGCCGTCGCACCGCCCAGAGCAATCATGATTTGCTGTTCAAGAAAGGGCTTCGTATACAGGTATTGGTCCCTTTGTGGATTGTGGCGGACATAACCGAGAGCCTGTCCTCTAGGACTTAATGCAACTTGGGAAACCGAACCCGAGGAAACAGCCTCAGCTACTATGGCATGGCCCAATTCATGCAAAGCCACCCGCTTGCGCTCCTCTTCAGTCGATTCTCTGTCGGTCTTTTCCCCCATCATCACCTTGTCGATTGCCAATGACAAATGCTTTTGTTCAATGCTTTCCGCACTCTCGCGCAAAGCGTAGATTGCCGCCTCGTTCATCACGCTTTCCAGCTGGGCCCCGGAGAAGCCGAATGATTCTTCGGCGATTTTATCGAGATTTACCGATGCGGCCAGCGGTTTATTTTTGGCGTGAATGTCAAGAATCCTCATTCTGCCCTTCTTGTCGGGAAGATCGACCTCGATATGCCGATCGAATCTGCCCGGACGCAAAAGCGCCTGATCCAGCATTTCCTTGCGGTTGGTCGCCGCGATCAGCAGTACGCGGGGAGTATCGGAAGTGTGGATGCCGTCCATCTCGGTAAGCAGCTGATTCAGCGTTTGATCGTATTCCTTATGCTGACCGCCGTCGCGTTTGGTGCCGATCACGTCAATCTCGTCGATAAAAATGATCGCGCTGTGCTTGCCTTCCTTTTGCGCCTTCTGCTCCGCATCCTTGAACAGTTCACGCACCCGGCTTGCCCCAACGCCGACATACATTTCCACGAATTCACTGCCTGAAGCCGCTGCAAATACCGAGTCTGTGTAATGGGCGGCAGCTTTGGCCATCAAGGTTTTTCCCGTTCCCGGGGGACCGGTCAGCAGAATGCCCTTCAGTGGACGGATGCCCATTTTTTCGATTTGATCATAGTGGATCAAAAAATCCAGCGCTTCCTGAAGCTCCTTCTTGGCCCGCTCCTGGCCGCCGATATCATCAAAAGTCAAAAAAGCCGGCATTTTCTTTCTCGATTTTTTATCCGCATACATTCCCGGACCGCCGCGCAGCCTATAAAGGTAAAAGGCGAAAAAAATAATCGCGATGAAAAACAATACGGGGATAATGTTGATTTTCAAAAACAATAAAAAAGTGAATAAAACCGGAACAACGCCGATCAATATTTCCTTGCCGTATTTACTCATTGGGCCACACTCCCATCGCTGAAGGCACCCTCGGCAAAATAATGTGTTTGGATTGATGATCGAGCTGCAGATGAATATACACGTTTTCCCCATCCATTTCCGCAGTCGCCTGAAGCCCCTTATGACTTGCTTCCATGCTTTTCAACGTTTCGGGGATTTCCGCATACTGCCTGTTTTCCATCGACTGGGCTATGGAGAACAAGGCTTCCGACCACCATTTCTCCAACTGCGGGGAACTTTCCTCCAGGACATCCCATGTTAAGGCTCTGCTGCCGATTTCATTTTTTCCTTTTTCTTTGATTTGCTGCACAATCTCGCCCAGCTTGGCCTGTTCATCGAGCTGCAAACTGATCTTTGCCGTATCGGCTGTCAAATGAATGTCCGCATGCTTTATACCCTTGACCTGATTTATCGCTTTACTAAGCGGATTTTCCACTGCCACACTGTGATAGACGAACCACCCGCCGAATAAAGCGGATGAGGATAGGACAAGGCTGATGACAACGGGTATTAGACGCAATTTCATTTCGGCGTAGCCTCCAATCTATCTATATGCACAGCACTATTGATTTTCGATTTCAGTTACCCGCTTGGGTGTGAGTTCAGTTCAGTCCGGAAGGGGATTTCTGTTTGGGGTTACGATTGCTTTCCGGCGAAGATGCGACAAATGTCCAGTCCGAACCTGACAGACCAAGAACCATCGAAGCATTTGCATAAAGGGAAGTTCTCCGACATTTCATGGTTCCAGGTCTCTCAGGTCCTCCCTTAGGCGACGGAATGCAACTTTTATGGATATAAAACTGATCTCTTATCGTTGAGTCAAAATCGAAAATCAATAGTGCCGTACATATATTAGTAATTTTTTTTTAAATAACAAAAGTATATATCTGAGTATATCATATCTGCTATATGATTAAGGGATGTAATGTGTGGAAAATCAAAAAGGAATGCCCATGGCATCCCTTTTTACTCGCCCATATTCAACGTATCGAGCAGTTCTCCGTCCGAGAATTTGTAATATTGATAGTAGTAATTTGTTTTTCCCTGCTTTGTAACTTTAAAATAGGCTTCCCATACATAATCGCCAACATATTTCCCCGGAACCGCATGAATCATTACTGCTCCCGGATATGCCCGACTGACCTTGCCGACGACATCCGCCTTCGATAATCCGTCTTTGGCAGCTTCCTTATGCAGCTCATTATTACCGACCCATACGATCATTTTTTGGTTATTCCTGTCCCGGCCGAACACGATGATGTACGACCCATCTCCGGAAAACCAGTCAACTGCATCCTCATGCACCAATCCGGCCTTTTGGCGAGCTAGATTTTCGGCATGATTCTGCTCTTGCCAGTGCTTGGCTTGGACAAGATTATAGACCCATATGAGCAAAGCTATTAATACGAGGAAGATAAGAACCGCAACGGCTATCTTCTTTTTCATCCTGTGCCATCTCCCTTGTTCAGAAGCAGCATTTCATCGCTGGCAGGGGATTTCATCGGGTTAAGCGCTGAAAGCTTTGCTCAAATTCAAATACGATTTTTTCTTCATCCAGGGTCAGGCACTCTCTGTCCTTCACAATCTGGCGGCCGTTCACCCATACGTCGCGGACATCTTGTCCCGAGGCCGCATAAACGAGATGCGAAACATAGTCGGTACGCGGATAAAAGTGGGGCTGGTCGATGTCTATGGAAATCAAGTCCGCTTTCATCCCCGCGGCAAGCTTGCCTATATCTTGCAGCCAAATGGAACGGGCTCCGTCCAGCGTTCCCATCTTTAAAGCATCGAAGGCTTTAACCGCTGTAGGATCTCCGCTTACCCCTTTATGAATGAGTGCTGCCAGCCTGATCTCCTCAAACATGTCCAGATTGTTGTTACTTGCGGAGCTGTCCGTGCCCAGAGATACAAGCACACCCGCAGAACTGAGATCGACAACGCGGGCAATCCCGCTGGCCAGCTTAAGGTTGCTGCCGGGATTATGCGATACCCGCACATCATGCGCCTTGAGAATCTTGATTTCCTCATCGTTTAAGTGTACGCCATGAGCTACCAGACACGGTCTGGAGAATACCCCCAGATCGCGCAAATGGGCTACCGGCCTTTTTCCGTAGTCTCTAACGTTCTGCTCCACTTCCTGAAGCGTTTCCGACATGTGGGTATGTATTGGCAAATCCAGATCATGTGCGGTCTGTACGATTTTTTCGATAAAATCGGGAGGGCAGGTGTAAGCGGAGTGCGGCGACATCATCGTTGTGATTCTCCCTTCCGCCCGGCCGTTCCATTCTTTGGCGAAGCTAGTGGCCTCCGCCAGCTTTTTTTCCTGCATTTCTACTGGAAAACCGATCATACCGCGTGTAAGGCAGGCACGGATACCGGATTGCTCCACGGCAAGCGCCACCTCATCCATATGATCGTACATATCTACGAAAGAGGTTGTACCGCTTTTGAGCATCTCCATAATCGACAAGAGCGTACCCCAACGTACATCCTGATTGTTAAATTTCCCTTCGATCGGCCACATTTTTTCTTCAAGCCACACCTTTAGCGCCAAATCATCGGCATACCCCCGCAAAAAAGCCATGGCGGCATGCCCATGTGTGTTGACCAATCCAGGCATAAAAGCCTTGTGCCGGCCATCAATAACCTCATCGTAGGTCTCTTCAGGCTGCGGAACGGCCTCTCCTATATATTGGATAAATTCCCCTTCAATAACTAGATGTCCATGCATAGTCGGACGATTTTCATCCATAGTAATAAAAAGAGCGTCTTTTATCAGTGTTTTCTTCATCAAAAAAGTTCCTTTCGATTGCCGTAATTTAGAGCTTTCCGTATTTAAATTTACAGGTTTACGGCGGTAATTGCAATGACTATGCGTAAAGAGCCTTTGGCAGCAGGCACATCCGACCCTTTCCATAAAACTGCAAAATTCAATTGATTTTTGCTTCATAAATATGGTAGCTTTCATTTATGCGCAACTCGTTAGCAGGACAAAATTTTCCCACAGGGAGGTCATCAAATGATGGTGTTTCGTAAAAAGGGCGATGTAGACTTTCTCCAACTGCTGATTCAATCCGCAGAAAACACATTCAAAGCATCGCATATGTTTCGCGAAGCGATGATGGGAGACAATCCTCCCGCAGGTTTTTTTAGTCAGGTCAAGGAGCTGGAGAACAGGGGGGACGAAATTACCCACAATATTTTTCGCGGTTTGAATAAAACCTTCGTAACCCCGCTGGATCGTGAAGACCTGATCCAGCTTGCCGTCAAGCTGGATGACGTGATGGACGGACTGGAAGCGACGATCGCCCGCTTCGACTATCTCAATATCAGCAAGACCGATCATTATATGAAGGATTTTGCCCAAGTGCTTGTGGACAGCTGCGATCATATGGTGTCCGCTTTCAAGCTGCTGTCCAAGAAAAAATACATGCAAATCCTGGAGCACACCGTACATATCAACAGTCTGGAGAACGAAGGAGACCGCTTGATGCGGGAAGGGATCCGCGATATTTTCACACGGCCGACAGACCCCTATCATGATTTCAAATTAAAGGAGCTTTATGAGCGTATGGAGGAAACTACGGATGCGTGCGAAGATGTCGCGGATATCCTCGAAAGCGTGGTACTGAGGTATGCATGACGGACTGATTTTAATTATTCTGGTAGTTTTTTTGGCTTTGTTGTTCGACTTCACCAACGGCTGGAATGACTCCGCCAATGCTGTGGCGACCATAATCGCTACCCGTGTGCTGAAGCCCGCATATGCCGTGGCGCTGGCTGCAGTTCTGAACTTGGCCGGCGCCTTTGCCTTTACGGCGGTGGCGAGAATGATCGGGGAAGGCATCATTGATCCGCATTTGATTAATCTGCAGGTTGTCATCGCAATCTTGATCGGGGGCATTTTTTGGAATGTTCTTATGACCTTAATGGGGCTTCCTGTCAGCGCCTCACATGCATTGATCGGAGGGATTGTGGGGGCAGCGGCGGCTTTCGGCGGCTTCGACATGCTGATCGCCGGGGGCATCTACAAAGTGCTCGTCGCCATGCTGATATCTCCAATTATCGGCGCCATGCTTTCTTTTCTATTGATGAAGCTGCTTCAATTTCTGTTTGCCAAAGGTTCCCCTTCCAAAGTGAAACAGCTGTTCAGCAATCTTCAGCTGCTGTCGGTCTCCTTCATGTCGTTCAGCCATG
This sequence comes from uncultured Caryophanales bacterium, assembly GCA_964514665.1. Classification (GTDB taxonomy): domain Bacteria; phylum Bacillota; class Bacilli; order Paenibacillales; family KCTC-25726; genus CAZESH01. Next base: position 4,249 of record CAZESH010000103.1, on the reverse strand, counting down.
GAACGTCCGATGCACAAAAAGCGATGGGCGTCATCATGATGGGGCTTGTTTCCGGCGGCTACGTGGCAAGCATGGACAAAACCATTCCGGCATGGGTGATCCTATCCTGCGGACTGGCGATGGGACTCGGCACCGCTTTTGGCGGCAGAAAGGTCATTACCACCATGGGAATGAAATTAAGCAAATTGGAACCGATACACGGATTTTCCGCGGAAACTTCAGCGGCGCTCATTCTTACGTTTGTGGCCCGCTTGGGAATCCCCGTCAGTTCCACGCATACGATTACCGGATCGATCATCGGCGTGGGAATGGCCAACCGCGCCAGTTCGGTACGCTGGGGTATCGCCGGCAAAATTGTTTATGCTTGGATTTTTACGCTGCCCGGCACAGCGCTTGTTTCTTTTTTGGTGTACAAGCTGTTTGAACTGCTCGGTTGGAGCTCTCTTTAGTTGCCCAGAAAATAAGCAAGACTTTGCATTTCCGTGGTGAAATCGGCGTGATGAACGCGTACCTCGGAAGGCACCTTGATGATGACCGGGGCAAAATTCAAGATGGCTTCAATTCCCGCTTCCACAAACTGATCGGCAACCTGCTGCGCCTCATGGGCGGGGACGGTAATAATGCCGATGCGGATTTTCTGATCGTTTGCGATTTCCTTTAAATCCTTCATCGGATGAATCGTCAAATTGTTGATTTTGGAACCGATTTTAGGCGCGTAATTATCGAAGACAGCGGTAATTTTCATATTATCCTTCAAATAAGCATTGTAATTGCATAACGCGTGACCCAGATTACCGGCCCCTACGAGCGCCACGTTGATATTTTGGTCCAATTTGAGAATTTGTCTTATCTTTTCGATCAAATACCCCACATCATAACCGATTCCTTTTTTTCCGAATTCCCCGAAATAGGCCAAATCCTTGCGGATCTGGGCCGGGTTCAAATCCAGCTTTTGTCCTAAATCCTGTGAGGAGACGGTTTGCACGTTCTTCATCTGCAGCTCGTTCAAGAAACGCAAATACACGGGCAGTCTTCTGACAACAGCATCAGAGATTTTTAACGACGTTTTCATACGATCCCCCCATTTTTCTCGAAAGCCTCCGCCTTCATCCATTCCCGAATGCGCGTTACAAGCATTTTTTCCGGCATATGTTCGATTTTCGGTCCGGGTAGCGAATATAAAAAATACTTCCCATAGCTTGTGTCAATGACTCGCGTATCATAAATGATCACAATTCCTTTATCTTGCGCAGTTCTGACCAATCTTCCGAAGCCCTGTTTAAAGCGGATTACCGCCTGAGGCACCGAATACTTGATGAAAGGATTTTGGTTTCGATTTTTTAGCGCTTCGCATTTGGCTTCAACCAAAGGATGATTTGGTGGTTGAAAGGGAAGCCTGACAATCGCCAAGCAGCTCAGAGCTTCGCCGGGAATATCGATCCCTTCCCAAAAACTGCTTGTTCCGAGCAAAACGCTTGCGGGGTTGTCCTGAAACAGCGCGATCAGCTTGCTTCTGCTTGCACTGTCGATCCCCTGCCCCAAAACCTGCAGCCCGAGCGGAAACAATTTTGCGCTTAACGCTTCATGAACCTGCCTTAGCATGCGGTAAGAAGTAAAGAGCACCATCATTTTACCGCCCGTTTCCAAAGCCACTTCCCTTAACGAGGCCACTAAACGATTAACGAACGTTTCATCGGAATTTCCGCGTATGCTCGGGAAATCCCTGGGAATGCATACCAACGCCTGCTCTCTGTAATTAAACGGCGAAGGCAGCAGCTCCGTCTGCAATTTGCCGCTTTGCTCGGCTCCTTCAAGCCCCAGCTGATCGCACAAGTATTGAAACGACTGATTGACCGAGAGCGTCGCCGATGTCATGATCACGCTTTCCTTGGCATCAAAAAAATGCTGTTTCAGCATCGGACTGATGATCGTCGGGGCAGCAATGAGCTGAATCGATTTTTGCTTGTAATGCGGGCTGGCTTCCAACCAATAAACATATTCCGCATCGTTTAATTTCATAATAAATCTAATCGTGTCCCGTTGTCTATAAAGATCGGAAAGCGCCCCACTCAGGTCGGTTAGCACGGCCTCGATATCAAGCTCTTCCTGACGCTCGCGAATTTCTCCGAAAAGCCGTTCCAGCGATTTAAGGACATCGCTAAGCAGCACAAACAAATTATCCTCCACTAGCTGGATGTCCTGCCAGCCAGCAGGCAGTGCATCGGCTTTCAGCCTGAGTACAAGCTGTCCGGTTTCATTTGCCGCAGCGGCGCTTTTGTTGCCGAGCAGTTCAAAAAGCGCTCCGCTCAACGTATCCCATACTTCTCTAACCTGTACAAGCTCACCAAGCAGACCCTCGATCGTTTGCCTCCAATCGTCAATTTGCTCGTCCTGCCATGCCGCCAGCTTCGCTGCAAGCGCCGGCAGTTTGCCGCTTCTTGAGTCCTTGGCCAAGTAAGACAAACTGTTGATCAGCGAATAATACCCTGCATCCAATCCGAGATGCTTGGTGGCCACATCTTCAAAGTGATGCGCCTCGTCGATGACCAACTGCTGATAGGCCGGAAGCAGCCTGTTTTCGGCTTTAATGTCAGTCATCAACAGCGAATGATTGGTTACCACCACGTCGGATTGGTTGGCGCTGTTTCTCGCCCCGTGATAAAAGCAGCGTTTGAACCAGGGACAGGCCCGGTTCAGGCAGGAATCCGTATCGCTTTCAACTGTCCGCCAAAACTCATGGCTTCTTCCGCTAAAATGCAGCTCTTCGTTGTCACCGTGCTCGGTTTCCCCCAGCCAAACGGTCATTTGGCCTGCAGTTATGCGATCATCCGCTTGGTATTCATAATCGGAATAAGACAGCTTTTGTTCAAATTTTCTTAAGCATAGATAGTGACTTCGCCCTTTTAAAACGGATACCCGGAAAGGAAAAGGAAAAATATGCTCAAGCAGCGGGATGTCGCGCTGGCGGATCTGTTCCTGCAAGTTGATCGTATGCGTACTTACGACGGTTTTGCTGCCGCTAAGCGCACTGTAATGCAGTGCGGGAATCAAGTAACCGAGCGATTTCCCTGTTCCGGTTCCAGCTTCAACAAGCAAATGCTTGCCTTCTTCCAGGCAGGCATATACTTCCGCGATCATTTGATCCTGTGCCTCACGCTCTTCAAAGCGTTCGAACCGGGCTCTGAGCGCCGGCTTCAAGCTGCTGTAAAAATCGGAAAACGGCATATCGATCCACTCTTCCGTATCGGACTGCGCTCTCTCGAACTGATCCGCAGCCCACTCTTCCTTACGCAAATAAAACTGTCTGAAATAATGCCCGGAATGCATATCGATCACGGTTTGCTGTTCCTTTGCCTGACGCAGCTGTTTGAAAAACCAAGAAAGGTCCCGCTGCAACCCGCTGCCGTCTTCGAAGATCCGGTCCAAACGCTGAATCGTCAGCAGCGGAAGCTGCTCCAGCTTCTCCATACAGTTCAAAAAAATATGGGCGGTTGCTTCTGCATCGCTGTCCGCCTGATGCGGTCGTTCATGGGGAATGCCAAGCGTACGGCTGATGCTTCCCAACTGAAGGCTGCCCATTTCCGGAAAAAGGATACGCACAAGATCCAACGTATCCAATATTTTGCCGCTAAAGGGAGAATATCCGCTGAGTTCCAAGGCGCGCTGCAGAAAACCCGCGTCAAACTGGGCGTTGTGGGCGACCAAAACCGCATCCTCCAGAAGCGGCAGCCAATGCGGTACGAGGTCATGCAGCAAAGGTGCATCCTCCACCATTTCTGCGGTTATTCCCGTAAGCTCGCAGATGAAAGCGGGTATGCTTCTTTGCGGATTTATGAATGAAGCATGGGTTTGTGTAATATTTTGATCTTCAATAATAATGAGCCCAACCTGGATGATCTGATCATCAGGCTGAGCTCCGGTCGTCTCAAAATCCAATACGGCAAATTTCATTTTCGTTGTTCAATCCCTTCAAAAGCCTTTGACACTACCGGATTTATATGCTTAACCCATTTGCGCATCCGCACATTATATTTAAGCATATCATAAACTCCGAAAAGGGAATAGCTCCTTCTTAATGAAGGGTTCCGGCTCCGTCATGCAGCGGTCCTTTGCTTTCTCGACAAACCTCCATATTGGCCAGAGGCGCCTGTAATTCGGGATCCAATTTATGCGCTTTACGGAACAGCTTGAGCGCTTCTTCAAGATTGCTTTTGCTTGCCTGGATACAACCCATCGCATTGTAAACAAC
>CAZESH010000102.1:0-12883 GCA_964514665.1 uncultured Caryophanales bacterium | reverse complement strand
TCGTTCGGCTCCTTTTTCACGAATATCGACATGATGACATTATAACACGTCGAATCGATGGGAATGGAACTTTTTTGTATAGGAATAAAAGACTATTTGCCTCGACCCGGAAATCGGGTTATACTTTTAATGTTCAAAATTTGTAGAAACATGCCAATTAAGGGAGAGAGATTAGTGGAGGAAGAAATCAGTCTGAGAGAGATTCTGGAAATTCTATGGACAGGCAGATACATTATTATTTCAGTCACCCTTATAGCCATGCTTTTTTCGGGACTCGCAAGCTTTTTCGTTTTACAACCTACATATGAAACCACCTCATTGGTCAGATTCAGCAAAACCGGCGACAATATGGCCAGCGAACTGAATTCCTTTTCCGAGACGATCAAGAGCAATGCGGCGGTGAAACGAGTCATCACCAAATTGAACTTGGATGTTCATGCCTATACGGTCGAGTCTGTCAAACGTATGATCAATGTGAGGGCGATTAAAGATACGAGCGTAATCGCGATTGCAGTCAAAGGCTCTAATCCGCAGGTGATTACCGATATCGCCAATCTGCTGGCTTTCGAGCTCGGGGCAAGGACGGAAATATCGGATCGGTCCGACAAGATTGTAAGCAATCGGAATGATTTGCTGGCCATCAATGATCAAATCAAAGTAACTCAGGGGCTATTGTCCGATGCCGAACAGCAGCTTAAGGACACTCCGGAGAAATTGGTGACGACCAAATCGCTCTCCGATGATGCCTATTTAAGCAATAAATCGCTCGGACCGGTGCAAGTAACAAATGAAGAGATCAACCCGGTATATTCCAACCTGACCCTCAAAATCTCGGAAAACAAGTTGAATCTGGTGTCTTTAAACGAACAGAAAAACAATTTGGAACAGACGATTAAAGACAATGAAGCCGTAATCAAACAACTCGAAAACCAGATCAACAATGAAAAACTCAGGGCTGAAAATTCCGAGCGCCTGTTGGGCGGGTTCCATGCCGTCTTTATTACACCGGCGCTGTCCCCAAGCGAACCGGTCGGACCTAGAAAAATGTTAAATGTGGCTATAGCTGCCGTTGTTGGCGCGATGCTCAGCACTTTCATAGTCTTTATTCGACAGTATTGGATCAATTCCGGGAAGCCGGCAGAGCAAACAGCGGTCAGCGGAAATGCTGCTTTGTGAATACAAACAATAATGAAGGCTCAATCCTCAAGTGGATTGAGCCTTTTGTGTGCTATTTTCTCACCCCACAAACAACCCTGAAACACAACACACCATCCTGCTCAATTTTAGCAGCCAGGCTCCCTGCAGTTGTTCTTACTCGATTTTCCAACATTCCACCTTTATTCTGAAAATGAGCAATTTACGCCAAGATCGAGCGGGTATTGCGCAGGACTTGTCTCATAAACTCGGAATCAACCGGAACGCTGGCTACAATATGGATTTTACGTTTTTTCACGTCCAAGCTCTTTAATTGATCCGTCAGGACGACACCGGAAAATGGGGAGCCATCCGGAAGCGGAACTTCGAAGGCATGGTCATTTGCTTGATTGGTGATGGGACAAACGACCGCAAAACCTGTTAATTCATTGAAATCTTCTTCAGACAATACAATAGCCGAACGACGTCCAGCCTGTTCACGTCCGGCTTGCGGATCAAAGTCCAGCCATACGAGATCACCTCGTGCCGGAGCTGTCATATAAGTTCGTCTCCTTCGATGCCAAGATCCATTTCTTCATGGCGCGGGGAATCGGGTTTGATTTTTGGAAGAAGCGTTTTTAGATGCGCGCGTAATTCCTCGTTCGACTCTTCCGGTTTTGTTATGGGACGAAGCAAGATGTTATGATCTGGTGTAATCAGGATCTGCAGTTCGGTGCCTTCTTCCAAGTTAAGACGTTTCAATCAATAACAAAAGCTCAACCCTTCAGCGGATTGAGCCCAGACTGCCAAGAGAAATCTAAAACCTCACCAACAACCCCTGAAACATACCATCCAGCTCGATTTTATCAGCCAGATCCTTACAATTATTCTCTTCAGATTCGATCGTCCATCCTGCTACCTTCGTTCCGCATATGACCGCATCACGGAGCGGAAGTCCACGTACCAGTCCCATGACGGTGCCCGAGAAGAAGGCGTCGCCTGCTCCGCTGGAATCGACGATCTGTACCGGATAAACGGGTTGATACCCGGCTTCTTTGTCTGAAACGCTGTAAAATACCGAACCTTTTGCTCCCAGTGTGACCACCATCGAGCGCAAACCTGATTTATGTACGTATTCGGTAAGGGCATCCTGCATCTCGTCAATCGATAATGAAGTGAAATCCGTATCCATCAGGCGATCGGCCTCATAATTGTTGCAGATAAAGCATTCCAGATCAGCCAACAGCCCGCGGTTGTGAAGGATCACTTCCAAATTGCCGGGAATGCCGTATACCGGACGCTGATGGGCTTTGGCTTGAGCGAGTATCTGCCGGGAAATGGCTTCATTCAGATCCAATTCCAGCACCAGATGGGAAGTCTGCTCCATGATGGACTGCTGATGCGTTTGCAGGGAGGCCTGCAGATGCTGGAGATCCGGCATTTGCGAAATTGACCCCGCCAAATCGCCCTTCTCATCCAGGATGGCCAGCCACATGCCCATTCCGTTCCCGCTCGTCCGGGTGATGCTGTCGGTGTTCACCCTGGCTTGCTGCAGACGGGCCAGGACTTCAAGTCCGATGCCGGAATCGTCGACAGAAGAATAGAACGTGGTGGCTACCCCCAGCAGGGCAAGATTTTCGGCCACATTTCTGCCGACGCCGCCATGAACAAATTGGATGCGGCCCACATTTCTTGAGTCCGGCTGATAGTTTTGCTTGGCAAAGCCCTTGCAATCGACAAAAATCGTGCCAATCACTGAAACGGCAGGAAACATGTATTTTGCACTCCTCGACTATTCGATTTCATTCTAACTATAGTTAGGGGATGGAGAAATTGCAAGCTTCATAGAATTCTATCTGCAGGGTTAATGTCGAGAATGAATTGTTATTGGAGCAAAAGTCATGGAGGGTTGTCATGAAAGGGATCATTCTAGAACACATGGGCGATGTCGTAAGCCTTCTGGGCAGCGGGCTGGGCGTGACATTTACTTAATAAGGTGCAAAGATGAAGTCGGCGGCATTGCGCAAGCTCTGGGGTTAGCGGAGCAGTTTGTGGGACAGGATCGGATGGTCGTCATTCTTGGCGACAACATTTTCTCTGCCGGCATCGGGCCGTATGTTTCCAAATTCCAAGAGCAGCTGCAAGGCGCGGCAAGATGAACGCAATCTTTCCAATGCCGGGTTGGAAGGCGATGTTGGGTGAATACCTTTCAACGAAGAGAATACATACCGGGAGTGTACTTGAATGAAACTCGTTCTATTATCCGGCGGGTCCGGCAAAAGGCTGTGGCCGTTGTCCAACGATTCCAGGTCGAAGCAGTTTTTGAAGGTGCTGAAAGGTCCCGGGGGCGTCATGGAATCGATGGTGCAAAGGGTATGGCGGCAGCTGGCGAATGCGGGATTGGCCGATTCCGCACTCATCGTTACCGGAAGGGCACAGAAGGAGATTTTGCAAAATCAGCTTGGGACGGAGGTTCCGCTGCTTATCGAGCCTTCGCGGCGCAATACGTTTCCGGCTATTGCTTTGTCCTCGGTTTTTTTGCACAGCGAGCGGAATGTTGATGAAGATGAAATGGTCGCGGTGCTGCCCGTCGATCCTTATGTGGAGGATCCGTTTTTTCTCAAGATTAAAGAACTCGAGGCGGTTATCCGGCAATCGAATGCGGATCTTGCCCTGATCGGCGTCAAGCCTGCCTATCCTGCCGAGAAGTATGGTTATATCGTACCGGAGGCCGGCTGTGACGGTCCATTTTGTAGGGTAAGCAAGTTTAAAGAGAAGCCGACAAAGGAAGCTGCCCGGATGTTGATTGAAAATCAGGCGCTGTGGAACTGCGGCGTATTAGCTTTCAGGCTTGGGTTTTTGTTGGGTCTAATGAAAGATAAAGGGTATTCTGCGGATTACCACGATCTGTTGGAACAGTACGGTGAACTGCCCGAGATCAGCTTTGATTATGAAGTTGTGGAAAAAGCCAGGCAGATCGTCATGCTTCCTTACGACGGAGCCTGGAAGGATCTCGGCACATGGAATACGCTCACCGAGGAGATGGCTGCGCCCATTATAGGCAAGGGGACGGCCAGCAGCGATTCGGTCGACACCCACATCATCAATGAACTGGATTTGCCCGTGACGGTCCTGGGAATTTCCAATGCCGTTGTGGCCGTGAGCCCCGACGGGATTCTGGTCAGCGACAAAAGCGCCAGCCACAAGATAAAAGCGTACACGGAGCATCTAGGCAGCCGTCTGATGTATGAAGAACGGTGGTGGGGCTGGTACCGCGTTCTGGATTACAGCAAGTTTGAGGATCAAACCGAGGCTTTGACCCGAAAAATTTTTCTGCAAAAAGGAAAAAACCTGAGCTTTCACTTCCACAATTTGCGCACTGAAACATGGACCTTTCTGCAGGGGCATGGAACGGTGCTGCTTGAGGGCGAAATGCTCGGGGTCGGTCCCGGAGACACGCTGAAAATCGAAGCGGGGAGCAGGCATGCGATTCTGGCGGCTGAAGACTTGGCATTCATCGAGGTGCAGGCCGGAAGCGCCTTGGTGGAAGAAGATGTCCACCGGTTGTTTCTTACTTGGGAGGAGATTACACTGTGGTATAATGATGGAAAGGAAGGTGATTAGGATGGACTATATTACAAAGGAAACATTGGATAAATATATCAAGGGCAAATCAGTTATTGAAATAAATGTTTTTGCGGAGATTTTCGAAAAAGAATTTGGGATTGTCATTCCATTTAAAGAAGCCATTGACTATGCCAAACTGACGGATAAACAGAAACGTAAAATGACAGAGGCAATTTTTACAAATGAGGACATATTGGACCAACTCCGCGATGCGTCAATTCATAGCAATTATATAGAAGATGACCAGGAAGCATTGGATATTATTAACGAGGCTCGGAATGAAAAAAAATTATAGAGTGGTATGGGGGAAATCGGCTTTACGCAAGCTCGGTCAACTATATAATATAGATCATGCCAAAGTGTACAAAAATTCGAAAACGTTCTTATCCCGCAATCCCTATGGTCAATCTTACGGGTCTGCGGATTACCCAGACTTTCAATTTAACGGCACGCGAACACAGGCTGGGCGCTTAAGGTATTTTATGGTGAGCATGATCCGCTATAGAGTTGTTTGTGCGGACTTTCTATTATGTACGGAGCATAACTGCAAAAACGGTCAATTATCTGAAGAAACAATTATGCAAGCTAAACAGGTGTAATGAATATAAAATGGACTTAGTTCGATAGATTGAGCAAAAAGCAGCTGTCACAATGGAATCTGTGCCAGCGAATGCCAGGGAACGAAAGGTAGAGCTACGAATACCGGACCCTAGACCGGTTAGGGAATGGAAAAGTGGAAGGCAGCTCAAAGTAGAACAGAAGAGGGAATGGGTATGGGGTGGAAAAGCGATAAAGATTATGCTCCCGAAGCAGTTTTCTCCGAAAACTTTTACGCCTTTGAAATCGTGTTATTACCGCATAATAAATTTAAAAAAACACGATTTCAAGAGCGATTGGAATCCCATACCCATTCTCTCCCCATCCTCAAACGTATGGGTTGGCACAAAAAAAGGACCGCCCGAAGATTTTCTTTTCCGGACGGTTTTTCTTGTTCGAATCATTTTATTTTCCGGGCAATCAAGATTAAATAAGGCGAGAAAAAACGATTAGGGATATTTTCGAGTCCCAGTTTCTGAAGCAGCCATCTCAATCCGACAAATATTTTTCGGAGCAAGGGACGTTTGGCGATCTCGGCGTTTTGCTCGTTGAAAAACAAAAAGCAGCTCTTATAATAATCGCAATGCAATAGGGTGAAGTCTTGAAGCGCCTCAACCGACTTCTTTAATTCCCGGTCGTCCATGATTTGATAATTATGGATTTTCAGAAGCTCGGGATTAAACATTCGAAACAACAAATAATTGAAATAACGGATATTGGGCAGCTCAACGACCAAGTAGCCGTTGTCATCCACGAATGAGGCTTGTTTGGCGATGATCGCGTCATACTCCACAAAGTGTTCGACAAAACCGAATGAGGCGACTACGTCAAATTTTTTGTCTGTCTCAAACTCCGTAAAATCCGCTTCATACAAGTCATAGTCGGCAATGCCGTAATGCTCCAGGGTCTCTTTGATAATCGGAACACTGGAGTAGTCGATGCCGGAAACTCTATATTGAAAGTGCTTTGCAAAGTTAGCCAAAAAAGTGCCGGGCGCAGAGCCGATTTCCAAGAAGGTGCCTCCTTGGGGCAGGTACTTGCGCAGCAGCGGGTTAAATAAATAGTTCTCCGGAATATCGCCAGCTGTTGCCCTTTTTTCATTTATCCATACTTCATCCCAAAATTGCTTATCGGATAATTTTCGCATTTCGGTCCTCCGGCTTATAAGTAAACTTCCTCTTCCAAAAGCTTGGCCACCACTTCAATATGAAGGTTTTGATGATAATATTCAAGCGCGTGTTCAGCCATCGATTGCGCGAGTGCCGGGTTGTCCAGCAGGGTCTTGATGGCGTCGGCAAGCATGGCCGGATTGTCTTTTTCAACGATGATTCCGGTTTTGCCGGGAATCACGACTTCAGGGAAGGCCCCTACGTTGGTAACAATGACCGGTCTTCCATTCGAATAGCTGATCGGGATGATCCCGCTTTGCGAAGAGTAGGAGTAAGGCAGAACCACAAAATGGGCGTTTTCGAAAAAAGCGTTGACGTCTTTTTCATCGATATGGCGGTTGTGCAGGGTCTTGTTGCGGATCTTTTCAAGCTGCTCCCGATAGGATTGAAGATCTCCCTTGCCAGCCAGTGTAAAATGAAACTCGCACCCTTCATTCTGCAGGATCTCGAGTGCGCTTAACAAGATATGAAGTCCCTTATAGGGTTCGATCATCCCGAAAAATAAAAGGTTTCGATTGGGGCGAAGCGGTCGGGGTGCGGGATTTGCGATCGAAGGCAGCGGAAGAACGTGGATTTTGGTCTTGTTCATCCAGCCATTCATGGTCCGGACATGCAGCTTGCCATGAACTACGACAGCCTCGAAGAACTGCCTCACAAACCATTTGTTAAACAGCACGATAAGGGAAGCATGCTTGTGCTTGGCATGGGGCAGCGGCTCGTGAATGGTATGGATCAATCTGTATTTTTTATAAAGGGCCGTTGCAAGCGGAATATTCCAGGGGTGCGGGCTCAGGAAATGAATGAAGTCGGGTTTTAAGCGATGAATGGCCCGAATGAGCCGGATCATCTCGAACAGCCTGAAATTTGCTGCAGTGATATAAGGAGAAACGGTATTGGCTTGAATGACTTGTACTTGCTCTGAATACAGCTTGTGATCGACATTTTTGGCAGCCAGCACCGTGACGTTATTTTTTTGGGCCAATTGGTTGGCGATTAAATAAGAATAGTTGGTCATTCCGGGAGAATTGCTTAAGGACACCAGAACCGTATTTTTCATTATTTCACCCTTCGTACATGCGTACTTCATAGCCGGATACATCCAGGTTGTGATTACTAGAATATTATTCCACTTGTATGATGTCGAATCCTGCATGGGCGGGAATATTGAGGATGCTGCGAATCCCAGCTGCTTTGATATTTGTCGAAGCTCATGCTGCGGCTGCCTGCAGTGCGGCAATTTTTTGCGTTTGAACTGGGTATTTCATGCTATAATGATGTCGAATCTTGCAGAAAAAAAGAAGGAGCGTTCCCATGTCCAAAACTGTCCTGATTACCGGAGGAGCAGGCTTTATCGCCTCGCATATTGTCGATCGCTGTGTCGAGGCCGGATATCGCACCGTAGTGATCGATAAACTTTCTACGGGGTCCATTGCCAATCTCAATCCGGCCGCGATTTTTCATCAGCTGGATATTCGCTCGGAGGAAGCTTTTTCTGTTGTTGAAAAGGAAAGGCCGGAGGCGATGATTCACCATGCGGCGCAGATTGACGTCCGTAGGTCGCTTGTGCGGCCCGACGTGGATGCGGACATCAACATCACCGGGACGATCGCCATGCTGCGGGCGGCGCAGGCATTCGGCGTGAAGCAGTTTATATTTGCCTCCTCTGCGGCCGTATACGGACATCCGCAGGCTCTTCCAATTGATGAGCAGCATCCGTGCAATCCGCTTTCTTTTTATGGGGCTTCCAAGCTGGCGGCGGAGCAGTACATACGGCTGTTTGCCGAACTGTATGGCCTCTCTTATACGATCTTTCGCTATGCCAATGCCTATGGGATCCGTCAGGATCCGAAAGGAGAAGGCGGGGTTGTCTCGATTTTCACCAGCAAGCTGATTGCCCGCGAACCGTTCATTCTATACGGCGACGGCGAGCAGACGCGGGATTTCATTTACGTGGACGACATCGTCAGCGCCAACATGCTGGCTTTGCAGCAGCCGGGGAAGCGCACCTTGAATATCTCCACGAACACGCCGGCCACGATTGTGCAGCTTGCGCAGCTGTTCCGCGAGCTGACCGGACATCCGCAGCAGGAATTGATTCATCGGCCCGAGCGACCCGGGGAAATCAGACATAGCGCGCTGGACAACCGGCGGGCGCTTGAGGAGCTGGGCTGGGAGCCGCAGTATTCGCTGCGTGAAGGACTCGACAAAACGATTCATTATTACTATTAAAATAAGTCTCCCGTATATTTTCCCATCTTGCACTCTATACTGATAGTAATGCATAGAATGTATGGAACAGGGATCAGACGGGAGGTTCTCGTTATGTTTGATCAGGACAACGGATTTCGCGAGGATCCGCTCAGGGTCGGGCGGGGCATTGTGATCGGTTTGGCGCTCGGCTCGCTGATGTGGGCTGGGATCATCGCTTTGGTCGTCTATTGGATTTGGTGAAAAAACAAGTTCCGTACGACAGACGCCTTTGAGGATCAGGGGCGTTTTTGGTGTGGGGTCTTTTCTAAAAAATTTGAAAATTAAATATTGACTGAATTTTGAAAACCCAGTATGATTATAATAATTAATTTTAATATGATATAAAAATTTTTTTTAATATATAGAAAGAGATGATGTTGTTGGAAAATGTTAAAGATGAATTGGAATTTCTATCCTCTCTGATTCATGGCATAACGGCTCAATTTGGCGACAAATGCGAAGTTGTTTTACATGATTTATCGGGGGATTATGAAAGCACTATTGTGATAATCGAAAACGGTAACATAACGGGCAGGAAGGTTGGAGATTGCGGCAGCAATCTCGGTTTGGAAGTACTGCGAGGGACTAATGAGAATGGCGATAGATATAATTACATTACACAAACCAAGGAAGGGAAAATATTAAGATCAACTTCTATTTATTTAAAAAACAGTAAAAAACAAATCATCGGGGCGATATGCATTAATTTTGATATTACGGATTTATTGATTGCCGAAAATACGATTAAATCCATCACGATGCACAGTTTGGATCAAGATGTGAAAGAGACTTTTGTGAGTGATGTCAATGATCTCCTGGATTTCCTTTTGCAAGAATGCCAAAATGATATCGGCAAGCCGGTATCTTACATGTCGAAGGAAGAAAAAATGAAAGCGATTCAATTTCTTGACAAAAAAGGGGCCTTTCTTATCAAAAAGGCTGGCGATAAAGTTTGCCAATTCTTCGACATTTCCAAATTTACATTATACAACTATTTAGATGAAATTCGTGCGCAGCAAGCCAGAAACGATAATAAAAATACGATCATGTAAGTTTCAAGTTCAAATTGAAAGGAGGTGAGAAAGTGTTCAGTCAAATCTCAAGTCCTTCTGTAATCGTAGATTTGGATATAGTCGATAAAAATATTCAAAGCATGTCTGAGATAGCAAAAAAGGCAGGAATAAAGCATCGACCTCATATTAAAACCCACAAGTCGGTATATTTTGCAAAAAAGCAGCAGGAAGCCGGTGCTGTTGGCATCACATGCGCGAAACTTGGAGAAGCCGAGGTGATGGCCGAAGCGGGTTTTAATGATATCCTTATCGCTTTTCCATTAATCGGAGAAGAAAAATTGGAGCGGCTTTATCAATTGGCGCAAAAAATTAAGGTTTCAACTTGTATTGACAGTATTGAAGGGGCAAAAGGGATTTCTGAAGTGGGTCTGAAATTAGGGAAACCCATCCCCGTTTTTATTGAGGTTGAAGGCGGTAATCTGCGTTGCGGCAGACAACCTGGGAAAGATACAGTTGATTTTGCCCAACAAGTAAACCGCTTGCAAGGGATCCGAATTATCGGCATCCTTACATATGCCGGCCAAATCTATGGTGTAAAAAATATTGAGGATATTCGAGCAATGGCAATCGAAGAAGCGGCTAATCTGAAAAACACAGTTGAAATGCTGCAGGAATCGGGGATTGCTGTTCAGGAAATAAGTGCAGGTTCTTCTATCTCATCCAAGTTTGCTTCAGAGCTAAAAGGAGTTACAGAAATTCGAGCAGGGAATTATATATTTCACGACTTATCCCAACTCACTACCGGGATGGTAACTGTCGATGAATGTGCTTTGCGTATAATAGCCACTGTTGTTAGTACTCCGGCACCTGGAAGGGCAGTTATTGATGCCGGATCCAAAACATTAACAACGGATACTACTCAATTTCGACAAGGACACGGTTATATTATCGAATATCCTGATATCGAAATTTACAAATTAAACGAGGAACATGGCTTTTTAAGATTTGACCCGTCCATTCAATTGTCTGTTGGGCAGCGGATAACCATTATTCCGAATCATGCGTGTGTTGTGGCTAATCTTACTGATGAATTCATAGGGGTTCGTGGTGATCAAATTGTTGAAGTCATTCCTGTTGAAGCAAGAGGCAAAAACAAATAAAGAGAAAAATCGAAAAAACATAATTGGGAGGTACATATTTATGAAATTAAAATCCATGGCTTTATTATTATTGGCTATTGTTCTGGTTACTGTAACGGGCTGTTCGAAAGAGAGTTCTAAAAGCGGAGATCAAGCAACTTCCACACTGCAAAAAGTAATACAATCCAAGAAAATCACTGCCGGCGTTATCTTGTCATTCCCTCCATTTGGTTTTAAGGATGAAAAAGGCAATCCTCAAGGATATGATGTTGATCTTGCAAAAGAGGTAGCGAAGAGTCTCGGTGCAGAGTTGACCATCGTGGATGTAACTGCAGATGCTCGTATACCAAGCCTGGAAACAGACAAAGTTGATATTGTAGTAGGAAACTTCACACGTACCCTGGCACGCGCACAAAAAGTTAACTTTACAGATCCGTATGTCGTTGCCGGCGAAAGATTGCTTGTAAAAAAAGGAAGTCCTGTTAAAGAGATTAAGGATCTCTCCGGCAGAAAAGCTGCTGTAATCAAGGGCTCTACAAATGCAGACATCGTTAAGAAATATGCTCCTGATGCTGGAATCGCTTATTTCACTACTTCTGCTGATGCAGTTCTCGCCATAAAAAATGGTCAGGCAGATGCTTTTATTGAAGATAGTAATTTCCTGCAATATCAAGCAAAGTTGAATGCTGATTTGGAAGTAGTGGGAGATTCCTTTGTTCCTCTCGAGTATAATGCTTTCGGTGTGAAAAAAGGGGATCAAGAATGGTTGAATTATTTGAACTTGTTCGTATTCAATATGAATAACAATGGATTGAACAAAGAACTTTACAAAAAATGGTTTGGCAATGACTTGCCATTTAAATTAAATCCCGAATATTGATTTGTTGTATGGCCTAAGCGGTTCGACCTGTAATTTTCCATATAAATTTCCGCCTGCTGAAAAGCAGGCGGATTTATTAGAGGGGTGATATGAAGTGTTTTTTGATTGGGGAACTCCTATCCTTCACATTGGCGATTTTATCAAGGGTGCATTCACCTCATTATGGATTGCGGTTTTGGTTTTTTTCTTGTCTTTTTTATTCGGAACCTTGCTTGCTCTAGTAAGATTTAAAAAGAAGAAGAATATTATATTTTTTCTGGCTACCGCTTATGTTGAATTTATTCGAAATACACCTGTACTTGTTCAAATCTTTATTATTTATTTCGGTCTTCCGCAATTTAATATTCGTCTCTCGCCTATAACGGCAGGCGTGCTTGCTTTAGCCATCAATAATTCAGCGTATATAGCTGAAATTATTCGTGCCGGGATCCAATCTATTCATAAGGGACAATGGGAAGCGGCTGCTTCAATCGGACTTTCCAATTTTCAAATGTTTCGACTTGTCATTTTTCCACTGGCCTTGCGCAACATTTTTCCGTCCTTGTCCAATCAATTTATTTTAATTCTTTTCGGAACCAGTTTGCTTTCCATATTGGATGTAAGAGAGCTGACACAAAGAGCCTCTATCTTAAATTCTGAAACATTCAGAACCATGGAGATTTTCGTATTTGTCACTTTAATGTATTACGCAATTTCAATTTTTTCATCTACTGTCTTGAGATGGGTGAACCATAGATTTTACCCTAATATACCAAAATAGGAGGGGATGACAGTGGATTTTAGTGTGGTTTGGGATTATAAGACGCTATTATTGAATGGATTTTTCGTTACAATCAAACTTTCCCTTTTGGCCATTATTACGGGTACAACTTTGGGACTGATCACAGGACTGCTGCAGACAAGTAAATGGGCTGTATTAAAGTACCCCGCAAAATTTTATGTTGAAATTTTTCGCGGCTCTCCCTTATTGATTCAACTTTTTATGGTATTTTTCGGTCTGCCGTATTTGGGAATCGATATAAGTATTTTTGCAGCAACCCTTATAGTGTTTACACTATATGGAGGAGCTTATAT
>CAZESH010000101.1:0-12899 GCA_964514665.1 uncultured Caryophanales bacterium | reverse complement strand
CATCGAAGCATATGCTTAAAAGCGAAGACCTCCGACTTTCATGGTTCTAGGTCTCCCAGCTCCTCCCTTGAGCAAGAAAAGCAAAAAAACCCGAATCGCAACCCTCCCCTCCCACTTGAAAATCCGCAAGCATTACGAGATGCATTGCAGGATTTGAATAAATATTCACCGTATTAACTTCGTCGGGCAGACACCTTGTCCGCCTTTTCAAGGAAAGCGATCATTTTCTCTGCGGCCCGTCTGGCTTGTCCGATACAATCGGGAATGCCCACGCCGCGGTAACCGGACCCGGTCAACAGCACGCCCGGAAGCGCAGCCTCCATATTCGCCTCAAGCTCCTTCAGCCTGTCCAGATGACCGACCGGATACTGCGGCATGGAATGTTTCCAGCGCGTCACATCGACGCTGATCGGATCGGCTGCAATCCCCATCATCTCGCGGATTTCCGTCTTTACTCTTGCTACCATGCTTTGATCCGTCAATTCTTCGCCGACTTCGGATCCTGCACGTCCGATATAGCAGCGTAAAACGGCTTTGCCCTGCGGCGCCGTATGCAGCCATTTGGCCGACGTCCAAGTCACTGCCGTCAGCATGCGGCCTTCCGAACGGGGGATGAGGAAACCAGATCCATCGAGCTGCACATTGATATCCGCTTCATTAAACACCAGCACCACATTGGCGACCGATACATAGGGTATTTCCGCAAGGTAGCCGGTTCCGGGAGTGTCTGCAAGCACCTTGGCGGCAGCAAATGCGGGAGTGGCCAAGACGACCGCATCGGCTTCCAGCTGTGTGCCGTCCGACAGCTTCAAGGAATAACCCTGATCCAGCCTGGCCATCGATTCCACGCTAAGGCCGGACAATTTGCGAGTTGATCTTAATGCTGCAAGCAGCGCTTCCACCAATGTGGCCAGCCCTTTGCGATAGCTGAGAAACATCGAGCGCTTCGCTACCGCAGGCAGCATGTCCGGCCGAACGGGAGAAGAGGCGCCCCGTTTGTTTTTCAGCATGCCGAGAATAAGACTGCGGTTTTGCCTCTCCGCTTCTTGGAACTGCGGAAAGGTTGCCTGCAAGCTGAGTTTATGCGTGTCTCCGGCATAAATACCCGCAAGCAGCGGTTCAGCGATATGCGCCAGAACCTCGCTTCCCAGACGCCGCTGCAAAAAGCCGCCGAGCGATTCATCCCCGTCTTCGCTTCGCCTCGGAAGCACCAGATCGAGTGCCGCCCGCGCTTTTCCAAGAGGAGAAACCAATCCGGACTTGACGAAAGGGCCGAGCTGGGTCGGAATGCCAAGCACTAATCCGGGCGGCATGCGGTGCAATTTGCCGTGATGGAGAATATAAGTTTTTTGCGCTTGCGGATTGGTTGCAACAAGCTCTTGCTCCAGCCCCAAATCACGGGTCAAATCCAGAATCGGCAGCTTCCTCGCGAGGAAGGAATCCGGCCCGCGCTCGATCACGAACCGCTCACGCCGGATCGTCCGGATTTTGCCGCCAAATTCGCCGCTTGCTTCAACCATCGTAATGTCGACACCCATGCCTTTGTCGGCCGCGTATTTCTGGATGTAATAAGCCGCGGTAAGCCCGCTGATGCCGCCGCCGGCAACAAGGACATGCTTTCTTTCTCCACTCATGCTTTCGCTTCCTTTCTCCCAAAGCTTCCTGCTAAAAACCGCTTTTACTGTTCGGCAGGCATCAACAGCCCGATTATGGAATCGTTCAGCGCTTGCATATACAGGGGATCGGTATGAAGCGCCTCCGTCCTTTCCAAATGCATGCCGAGCCCGCGCGCCGTTCTTTGACATTCGATGTCGATGTCGTAGAGAATTTCCAGGTGGTCGGATACAAAGCCGACGGGACATATGAGCACCTGCCGAACCCCTTGCTTGTGCAGGTCTTTCAGCACATCCAAAATATCCGGTCCCAGCCAAGGCATGGCCGTTCTGCCTGCGCTCTGCCATGCGAACTGCCAATTGCTCACTCCGCACTGCTCTGCAACAGCCTTGGACGTTTCCATCAACTGCTGCGGATAGGGATCGCCCATTTCCACAATCTTTTCCGGCAAGCTGTGTGCGGAAAAGAGCACCTTGACCTGCTCTAGATTGCCTTCAAACCCCGTCAGCGCTGCCTGCACCCTGTTCGAGAGCGCCTCGAGCAATGCGGGATGAAGATGATAGCTTTTGACGAATTTCATCTGCAGTCCGAGCAGTTCGGCCGCTTCCTGCGCTCTTTTGATATAGCTGCCCACACTCATGACCGAGTAGTGGGGAGCCAATACGACGCCCACTGCCTCCGCTATGCCGGCTTCGGCCATTTGCTTGACGCCGTCCTCGATGAAAGGCCGGACATGCTTAAGCCCTTGAAAGCATACAAATTCCACGTCGCTTTGCTGACGGTTCAACGTCTCCTGCAGCGCACTCACCTGACGATCTGTATTTTGACGCAGCGGGAATACGCCGCCGACAATCGCTTCATAGCGCTCTCTCAGCTCCTTCAGCTGTTCCGGCGTCGGCGGCTGTCCCCTGCGGATATGCGTATAGTAAGCTTCAATTTGATCCATGCTTTCAGGTGTTCCGTACGACATCACCAGAACGCCGATTTTTCTTTTGCCCATTCAGTTCACTTCTTTCCTCAAATCGTTTGGCTCGGCGACCGACCCTTTTTCGCGGCTATCGCTTCCGCCGAATATTCGTGAATGTAGGCGGTCAATGCCTGAAGCTTCTCCAGAGAAGCTTCGGGAAACAATCCGTGACCCAGGTTGAAAATATAGCCCGGCTGCTCAATGCCCTCGTCAATCAAGGCTTTGGCGTAACGCTTGATTGCCGGCAGCTCTGCTGTCAGCACATACGGATCGAGATTGCCTTGAACGGCAAAACGGTTATGCAGCCGGCTTCTGCCTGCTGTGATCGGCACACGCCAGTCGAGTCCGATTACGTCTGCATCCAGCTGTGCCAGCATCGGCAGCAGCTCGCCGGAACTGACGCCGGGAAAATAGATTTTCGCTTCCGGCAAGGTTTTCAATTCGGAGAAAATGCGCGTTATGACCGGGAGCACGAAGGTTTTATAATCATGCGGAGAAAGCGCGCCAACCCAGCTGTCGAACAGCTGAACGGCCTTGGCTCCGGCAGCGATATGACTTTTCAGGTAAGTAACGGCCATATCTCCCAGCTTATCCATCAGCCGATGCCAAACATCGGGTTGATTGTACATCAACTCTTTTGTGCGAATATACGTTTTCGAAGGCCGCCCTTCAATCAAATAGCTGGCAATCGTAAACGGCGCACCGGCAAATGTGATCAGCGGAACGGACAGCTCGCGATCCAGAATGCGAATCGTTTCCAGCACATGACCGAGATCCTTCTCCACGTCGATCGGCTGCAATTTTTCCACGTCCTGCGCGGAACGGAGCGGATTGTGGATCACCGGACCGATATTTTTGACGATATCAAAATCGATCCCGAGCGAGGCTACCGGATTCATGATGTCCGAATACAGAATCGCTGCATCCACACCCAGCTTGCGCACCGGCATCATTGTGATTTCAGCGGCAAGCTCAGGCTGGCGGCAGATTTCCAGCAGTGTATACTTTTCTTTGATTTTGCGGTAATCCGGATCGTATCTTCCGGCCTGCCGCATGTACCATACCGGAACATGGCCGGTTTCCTGCCTGCGGCACGCCTTCAGGAATGTTTCGTCAAAGCTCATGAGTTTTCCCCATTTCCTGTTCAGCTATGTAACATTATGCCCCGACCAAAGGTTGTTCACAACCGTTTTAGAGCCTGGGCGTGTGCTTCTATCGTAAAATCGAGATCCTCGTCGGAATGGGCGGCGGAAATGAACATGCCTTCAAACTGGGAAGGCGCAATCGATACGCCGAAATCCAGCATCGAGGCAAAATAACGGTTGAATCTTTGCAGGTCGGAGGTTTTGGCCGTTTCATAGTCGATCACTTTACTGCTCGTGAAGAAAGGACAAATCATCGATCCAACGCGATTGATCGTGCTGTCCACACCCGCTTCCCTCGCATTCGCCGCAAAACCGGCTTCAAGCTTGGCCGCTTTCCGTTCCAATTCGTCATATACCGCCGGCTGCATCAGCGACAAGGTCGTGTAGCCGGCAATCATCGCCAAAGGATTGCCGGAAAGCGTCCCGGCTTGATAGATCGGACCGTTTGGCGCGATCTGCTCCATGATTTCTCTTCGGCCCCCATAGGCGCCGACCGGCAATCCCCCTCCAATAACTTTGCCCAGACAGGTCAAATCCGGAGTGATGCCGTACAAGCCTTGGGCGCTGTGATAGCCTACCCTGAATCCGGTCATCACCTCGTCGAAAATCAGCAAGGTCCCATACTGCTCGGTAATCTCGCGCAGTCCCTGCAGAAATCCGGGAAGCGGCGGCACGACACCCATATTTCCGGCTATCGGTTCGACAATCACGGCTGCGATTTCCTCGCCGTAGCGCTGAAAGGCCAGCCGTACGGAATCAAGGTCATTGTATGGAACGGTAATCGTGTGGGAGGCTATGCTCTCGGGAACCCCCGGACTATCCGGCAGACCGAGCGTGGCCACGCCTGAGCCCGCTTTGATCAGCAGGGAATCGGCATGTCCGTGATAGCAGCCCTCGAACTTCAGGATGCGGCTTCTTCCCGTAAATCCGCGGGCCAACCTAAGCGCGCTCATCGTGGCTTCCGTTCCCGAATTGACCATTCTTACCTGCTCGATGGACGGCACCCTTTCACATACCAATTGCGCCATTCTTGTCTCCAATTGCGTAGGAGCTCCGAAGCTTGCGCCTTTTTCCGCAGTTTCCTTGATCGCACGGACCACTTCCGGATGGGCATGACCGACGATCAGCGGCCCCCATGAACCGATATAATCGACAAATACGTTGCCATCGATGTCAAAAACCTTCGAGCCTTCTCCCCGCTCGACAAAAACGGGTGTCAGCCCGACCGACTTAAACGCTCTTACCGGGCTGTTCACGCCGCCCGGAATGACCTTCTTCGCTTCTTCAAACGCTATTTTCGACTTGCTGTCGCTTCTGCCCTGATGCAGTTCCACTAGCCATCACCTCGGAAAAATTTTCGTTTTGCCGTGTACCCATTCCTATAGCTTTATTATCGCTATTTAACGCTTGTAGATTATGAAGTATAAAGGGGAAGGTTCCGATTCGGGTTCTCTTGCTTTCCGCGAGGATGTGTATTTGACCAGTCCAAACCTGACAGACCAAGAACCATCGAAGCCTATGCTAAATACGAAGAATCTCCGACTTTCATGGTTCTAGGTCTCTCGGGTCCTCCCTTTTGTAAGGAAAGCAAATGAACCCGAATCGGAACCTTCCCCTCTTTCTTTAAATATCCGCAAGCTCATTTCATATCGCCAGACGCCTAATTTCCCTCGCGCCTCATCCAACGGGCGGCATCTTTGGCAAAATAGGTCAGGATGATATCCGCTCCCGCCCGTTTCATGCCGATTAAAATTTCCTTGACGATCGCCTTCTCGTCGATCCAGCCTTTTTCCGCAGCCGCTTTGACCATGGAATACTCCGCGCTGACATTATAAGCGACCAGCGGCAGATCGAAGCGATCCCTTAATGCACGGAGCACATCCAAATAGGCGAGCGACGGCTTGACCATCAGGAAGTCCGCACCTTCGGCAACATCGGATTCCGCCTCGCGCAGCGCTTCTCTGACATTGGCCGGAT
Organism: uncultured Caryophanales bacterium; assembly: GCA_964514665.1. GTDB lineage: Bacteria > Bacillota > Bacilli > Paenibacillales > KCTC-25726 > CAZESH01. The sequence goes on along the minus strand of CAZESH010000101.1, from coordinate 7,196 downwards.
CCATCTGATACGTTTTGCGGTCGCCGAATTGCGGCGTCGACTGGGCAGCCTCGCGAAACGGACCGTAAAAAGCGGAGGCGTATTTGACCGAATAGGCCATGATCGGAATCTGCTCAAAACCGGCCTCGTCCAGTCCCGCGCGAATAGCTTGCACATACCCGTCCATCATGTTCGAAGGCGCTATAATGTCCGCTCCCGCTTCTGCTTGGGACACCGCCGTACGGACCAGCAGCGCGAGCGAAGGATCGTTGTCGATGATCGCCCCGCGCTTTTCAAGCTGCACGACTCCGCAGTGACCGTGACTTGTATATTCGCAAAGACACGTATCGGCAATCACCAGCATTTCGGGCGCGATCGCCTTGATTTTCCTCGTTGCTTGCTGCACGATGCCGTGATCGGCATAGGCTTCCGTTCCCTCTTCGTCCTTGTGCGCCGGGAGTCCGAACAGCAGCACGGCCTGAATGCCCAGCTCCGCTATTTCCTTGATTTCATCCTCCAGACGGTCCAGAGAAAAATGATAGACGCCCGGCATCGAGCCGATTTCTTGCTTGATATTTTCTCCCTCTGCGATGAAAAGCGGGTAAACCAGATCGTCAACGCTCAGCCTCGTTTCCCGCACCAGGCTTCTCATGGCTTGCGACGCTCTTAATCTGCGATGCCTCGTAATCGGAAAGCTCATAACGATTCCTCCTTATTTTTCCGCCCTGATCCGGTTTTGGCCGCGATCGCTTCCAGCAATGAACGGATGGTTGCTTCCTCTGCCGTCACATCGACATGGAGACCGTGTCTTGCTGCGGTCTCCGCAGTTTTCGGCCCGATACAGGCGATCAGCGCCTGCTGGATATCCGCCTTGCTTATGCCGTGCTTGGAACAGATGCTGATAAAATGATTCACCGTCGATGAACTGGTGAAGGTAATCACCTGAATCTCATGCCGCTGGATACGCTCGATCACAGCTTCGTCGTTGTCCTCGGAGATTACGGTCTCATAAGCATCCGCCTCGGTAACGTCAAACCCCCGCTGCTTTAATTCCTCGGGCAGAAGAGGGCTGGCAATGTCCGCCCTTGGCAGCAAGATCCGCTGACCTGCCTGCAGCTGCGGGATGAGAGCCTGCAGCAGCCCTTCCGCAACGAATTTTTCCGCCGTAAGATCGGCTTTTAACGCGAACCGCTGCAGCGCTTCTGCGGTTTTCGGACCGACTGCGGCTATTTTCGCCTTGCTCAGCAAGCGGATGTCCAGCTGCAGCGCCATCAACCGCTGCAGGAAAAACTCCACGCCGTTGGCGCTCGTAAATACGATCCATTCAAAGCTGTCCACTCGCTTCAAACTCTCGTCGAGCATGCGAAGCTTTTGCGGATCGGCAGGCAAACGGGTAACGATCACGGGAAATTCACAGGCTTCCCCGCCCCATTCCTCTATAAGTGCGGCAAGCTCGCTTGATTGGCTGCGCGCTCTGGTCACCAACACCCTTTGGCCGAAAAGGGGTTTATGCTCGAACCAGGCAAGCTTCTTTCTAAGCTCGACAACACTCCCGATCACAATCACCGCGGGTGATTGAAAGCCGCTCTGTTCCACCAGCCCGGCTATCGTCGACAGGGTGCCCGTCAGCGTCTCCTGAGCGGTTGTAGTTCCCCAGCGAATCAGTGCGACCGCAGTATCCGGAGACTTGCCGTGCTGCATAAGTTGAGCGGCAATATGCCGGATTCTGCCGACCCCCATCAGAAAGATCAACGTATCCGTACAGGCGGCCAAATGATCCCATCGAATCGTTTGGTCCAGCTTGTCGGGATTTTCATGTCCGGTCACGATCGTCACGGACGAGGCGAAATCCCGATGGGTAACGGGAATTCCGGCATATGCCGGCACGGCTGTAACCGAAGATACCCCGGGAACGATCTCATATTCAATACCGTGCTCGGCCAAAAGCCCGGCCTCTTCCCCGACTCTGCCGAAGATGCCCGGATCCCCTCCCTTCAGCCGGATGACAGTCTTGCCGCGGAGCGCCAAATCAACAAGCAAACGGTTGATTTCCTCCTGCTTCATCGTATGTCTGTCCGGAAGCTTGCCTACATATATCTTTTCCGCACCGGGCTTGAGCTCAGCCAACAAGCTCGGACTGGCCAAACGGTCATATACGACCACATCGCCCTTGCGCAGCGCTTCCAATCCCTTGACAGTGATCAGCTTCGGATCTCCCGGACCGGCTCCGATCAAATATACCTTCCCCTTGTTTCCCATGCGATTATCCCCTTACTTCCTGCAGTATTCGATCGGCCCCGCGCGAGATCAGCCGTGCGGCAACCTCCAAACCCAAGGCTTCCGGGTCACGCCCCGCTGCCGATTCCTTCAACAGCTCTTTGCCGTCGGGCGTTCCCACCATGCCGTGCAGACGGATGAAGCGTGACTGTCCACTGTCTTCCGCTTCGCTTTCCCAAACGGCATATGCCCCGATCGGCACCTGGCACCCTCCGTTCAATCTGCGCAGAAAGCTGCGCTCCGCCGCAACCGTCAGCTCCGTATCGCGATCATTGTACAATGCCAACACCTGACGGACCGCATCATCCTCTTCACGGCACTCCAATCCGAGCGCCCCTTGACCGACAGCCGGGGTGCAAATCCCGAGCGGCAAATATTCGCTGATTTGCTGTTGCCAGCCCATTCGCGTCAACCCGGCGGCTGCCAGGACAACCGCATCGAAGTCCTCGTTCGTCAGCTTCTTGATGCGCGAATCGATATTGCCGCGGATCGATTCCAGCTGCAGATCGGGCCGGTATGACAGGAGTTGACTGGAACGGCGCAGGCTGCTGGTTCCCACTTTGGCGCCATCCGGCAATTCGCTTATTTTTTTGTTCCCGCGCGAAATCAGGGCGTCACGGGGATCGACCCGCTTGGGAACAGCTGCAATCATCAAGCCTTGCGGCAGCTCTGAAGGAACATCCTTCATACTGTGGACGGCAATATCAATCTCCCTGTCGATCAGCGCTTGTTCGATCTCCTTGACGAACAGCCCTTTCCCCCCGACTTTGGATAGCGTCACATCGAGGATGCGGTCTCCTTTGGTAACGATTTTCTTCACTTCGAATTCCAGCCCGAATCCGCTTTGCCCGCCGATGCGGCGAAGCTCTTCGATCACCTGGTTCGTTTGCGTCAGCGCCAAAGCGCTTTGACGGGATCCTATCACGATCTTGCGCATGCTGTATTGTCCTCCCACTATGTATGCTGTATACGGATCTGCAGGCAGATCCTGTGTTTATCCTTGGAAATTTCCGAGCTCGATTCGCTCCAATATCTCTTCGCGAAATGCCGCAAATGTGCCTTCCCTTATCTTACCCAGTATATCCCACTTGGAGATGGATTCAAAAAGCCGGCTGCGGACAAGCGGGTCATCCACGGTTTGTTTGATCTTCTCCCGGATCTCGCTCAAAAAATCGAGCCAGCTCTCATACTCTTCTCCATAATCCCGTTCCAGCCGGCCGAGAATTTGGCGGGCCAAGAACGGACTGGCTCCCGAGGTGGAGACAGCGATATGCAGCTTGCCCCTGCGCAGGACGGCCATGTTGTGAAAATCGCTTGATTCAGGCTTGTCCGCAATGTTGCACAATATATTCCGCCGCACCGCATCGGCGTATACCCGCTGATTTACCTCAGGCTTGTCCGAGGCCGCGATGACGAGAAATGCCCCCTCCAAATCCTCCGTCTGATAAGGCTTCAGCCTGACTTCGAGCAAGCCTTCGGCAAGCCACGAAACCATGCGTTCCGTTACAACCGGACTGATCACCGTCACCCAAGCGCCGGCCTCGAGGAGCTGCCCGAGCTTGCGCTCGCCAACCTTGCCGCCGCCGACGATCAGACATTTTTTTTGGTATACATCCAGCATCACCGGATAAAAAGCCCTCAATCCGACTCACCTCCAGATCCACTGATGAAATTGGGAGATCGAGTTGGAAACGATGTAATTGGCAATGACAAAAACGAATGCCGCCAAATTCCACAAAGCGAGCGTTCGCGCCGGTTTTTTGGCCGCATAGCGCTGCAGCAGATAAAAACCGTATGCTGCGATGATCAGCAGTGAATTCAATACCTTCGGATCGGTCAACAGCCGTGTTCTGTCCGTGATCATGATCCAGTCCACCCCGAGCGTAAGAGAAAGAATCAAGAGCGGCGTGCCGATAACGGCGAACAAATAAGCAATCTTCTCGATATGATCCAGGCCGGGCAGACGTTTCATCAGCGGAAACCAATTCTTCCGCTTGAGCATGCGGTTTAAAAACAAATACATGACGGAATGGACGGCGGATACAGTAAAAGCCGCATAACTGGCAATCGCCAGCGAAACGTGAATGAACAGCAGCTCATCTTGAATGTTCCAGCGTGCCAACAACGGCGATACGGACTCATCGTTAAAAAAATTCAACGCCAGCACAGCAAAGCCGACCATATTGATCGCGAATAACAGCAGATCGGTACGCAGAAAAAAATTCAGCGCCAGCGACAGCGTCACAATCAGCCATGCATAGAAAAACAACGAACCAAACATGGAAAATACAGCAGGCTGCTGCAGCGCAATCACCCGCCAAACAAAAAACAGCGTTTGCAAAACCCAGACAAATGCAAGCAACCCTGTGCCCAAACGCTTTGACTTCTGATTTTTACTGACAAAATCAGAAAAGTAAAAGAGCAGGCTCAGGGCATATATATAGATGATCAAATCATACATCCAGCTTTGCGTAACCATCACAACCTCCCTGCTTGAGTGCGGAAGGCACCGAAACTATATTTATGACACAATAATCAAGAATGAGCCAATACCGATTTTGCCGCCTTCTGCAGCACGTCTGCAGATTGATGTTGAACTTCCGTACCCTGCTTCAATGAAGTCTCGGCGTTCGATGCTTCGTCTTCCCGAAGCAAATCCTGGAGCGCGAACAGCTCGCCGAACAGCTCGAGCGAGCCGTGTGCATGCTTTTCCCCGGCCAGCTCTTTAACCCGCAGTATGGGATCATGCATCAATTGATTCATCATGCTTTTGCTTAGCTTGCGGATCACTTTAATCTCTCGTTCCGTAAGATCGGGAAGCTTTTGCAGCATGCTGTCCATCGTGCTTTTATGGATGCGGTCGGCCTTCTCCTGCAGCGCATGAATCAACGGACTGACTCCAAGCGTTCTGTACCAGATCTGAAAAGCGTCCATTTCACGCTTAATCATCGATTCCACTTTTTCAGCTTCACGTTTGCGGATCTCCAAGTTGGCCTCGACCATTCCTTGAAGATCGTCAATATCATATAAAAAAACGTTCTGCAGTCCGGAAATATCCGGATCAAGGTCTCTCGGCACGGCGATATCGATCATAAACAGCGGCTTTAGGCGCCGTGATTTCATCACGTTTTCCATTTGCCCGCGCGTCAGTACGTATCTCTCGGATCCGGTCGAGCTGATCACGATGTCGATGTCGTATTCCACAAACACGGCATCCAAACGATCCATGGAGGTTGCGATGCCGGACAATTTATCAGCCAATTCACCGGCTTTCTGCAGCGTGCGATTGGCCACGATCACCTTGCCTACGCCATTGGCATGCAAATGCTTGGCTGTCAGCTCGCTCATTTTACCGGCTCCGATAATCAGCACATTCTTCTTCTGGAAGGTGCCGAAAATACGTTTTCCCAGCTCAACGGCTGCATAGCTTACAGATACCGCGTTCTCACCAATGGTGGTTTCGGAATGCGCCCTTTTGGCAAGCGTAATGGCCTGTTTAAATAATGTATTGAACAAAGTGCCGGTGGCTTTTTGCTCCTGAGCTATAAGAAAAGCGCTGCGCACCTGCCCCAATATTTGCGTCTCCCCGATAATCATGGAATCGAGTCCCGAGGTTACCCGGAACAAGTGTTCAATCGCCTTCTGTTCCTCATAGATCTTCAAATAATCGGAAAACTGCTCAGCCGGGATATTGAACCAATCGGCGATAAACGAGCGGATATAATGCCCGCATACATGTTTACGGTCGACGACCGCATAAATTTCCGTCCGGTTGCAGGTCGACACGATGACACATTCCAAAACGCTTGTCGTTTGTTTCAACTGATTGAGCGCTTGCGGAAGCGATTGTTCACTAAACGTGAATTTTTCCCGAATGTCGATCGGAGCATTACGATAATCAAGACCAACCGCCATGATGTGCATGTGTTCGCACCTACCTTTCTGTGATGAATATCATCAACCATTATAACATAATGCGACAAGTCTCGGCCAAATCAATTTTGACTAATTTATGAAGCATGCAAAAGCTATTTGAGAAGTTGGCCGTGCAGCATACTGTATAATTGATCATCGAATTTTTTTAGTTTGTCATTTTGTAAAGAATATACTCTTCCCCCGTCAGAAAAAAGATCATTATAAATTTGGTACATTTGCTCAAACTGTTTTACCGAATCCTGAAAAACCTTGATTTCACCCGGCTGCAGGGTGCGATTGCCGCCAATCTGCAAGCGCATAATATACTGCAGCAATTCATTCAGTGACTTAAGCGGCGTCAATTTGTTGTCACCCACGGCCAAAACCAGCCTTTGATGTGTAAAATCCGCCGAATAGACAGCCTCTTTCAAGCTGTTCAATTGATCCGTGCCGGAAGATTTCTCCGCTTCCGACAAAAAGCTGTTCAAGAGCTCCATCTGAAATGCGGAGACCTGATAAAGCAGCTTTGTGGCGTCCCCTGCATGTTTATTGCTTTGCAGCAAAACGGTAATTTGGTAAATCGGCCAACCGATCATAAAGCAAACAATGAGGATAAGCAGCCAGCTCCCCGGACCTCTTCTCAATGATACCACCCTCCGTTATCGTGCTTTTCGTAACATTGTATGGAGGGCAGGACAAACAAATGACCATGGATACTAAATCCATGGTCAAGTTTTCATCTATTTTCACATATCATCTTTCTTATCGAACCATTTCCAATTGTTTCATTTCCGGTTCTTCAACCTGTATTTCCCCAAGACCGCGAGTCAATTTTTTGGCATACGCTTTTTTCGGCTTTAATACCGAAACCAGATAATCGATAGCAAGCTGAGGGTCGACGGTTTCACCGCATGTATAACAGTCAATGGCAGCAAAACCCTTCTCAGGATACGTGTGAATCGAGAGGTGACTTTCCGACAATAACACCAACACTGTCGCGCCTTGTGGTTCAAATTGTTTTGCCT
>CAZESH010000100.1:0-12964 GCA_964514665.1 uncultured Caryophanales bacterium | reverse complement strand
CCGTCTCGCTTGGAAGAAAAATATCGGTGAGGGGAAGCAACTGGCACAATTCATGCCGATGCCACTTTTCCTCAGGATCCCAGCCAGTGTCAATGCTGGTTGAAATTCTGTGCAGCTTTGCTTTTTGAAACAAGGAATTCCATTCTTTTCGCATACCATGCTGGAGATAATAAGAACCGAAATGAATATGGCTCGCCTGAGAGAATAGGTCATCCGGAACCATATCGATTGTTACTTTTCCAATCGTCCCCATGTATGTAAGCAACGCTCGATCTTTAGGAGTTGACAATGAAAAAGTGATACCTGTTTGCTCGTTGATATTTTGAATAACAAAATCGGTATTTACACCGAGTTCGTTTAGGCGTTGAATGCAATATTCACCAAACTGATCCTTTCCAACAACGGAAACAAATTTAACGTCGTTTCCAAGCTGGGCCAGTCTGCTTGCCATAATAGCCGACGATGATCCGAGCGTCATATCAAATTGGTCAAGAAGCTTTTCTTTATTTGCCTCAGGCTGCACATCGGATCCCGACAGGATCATATCCACGTTAAGTTCACCAATAACGAACACTGTTTTTGCCATATCTTCCTCCGATTAAATTAAATTTCATTCAATCATCCGGTTGGACAATGCGCCCAATTTCTCAATCTCTACGATTACTTCATCCCCAGGTTTTAAAAAGGGCTGAAGGCCAACGGGATATCCCATGGCTACCCCTTCCGGGGTTCCCGTCAATATGATGTCACCGGGCTGTAATGTCATGTAGCGGGAAACATAACTGATAATTTGATTGCAATGAAAAATCATGTCCGATGTATTCGAATTTTGACGCAATTCTCCATTGACATAAGTTTTCATCCAAAGACTGTTTGGATCATCAATCTCATCAGTCGTAACTAGATAAGGGCCCAACGGACAAAAACCGTCGCCGCTTTTTCCGAGCAGCCATTGGTTGGTCCGAAACTGCAGGTCCCTGGCCGAAAGATCATTGACCGTACAGTATCCGTACACATAGTTTAATGCCTCTTCTTCCTTTACTCTTTGAGCCTCCTTTCCAATTACAACGGCCAATTCCACTTCATAGTCCATTTGCTCGGTTTCATTGGGAATCCGCACCTTTTCCCGATGAGCCGCAAGCGAATTGTTGAACTTATTAAATAGGATCGGATATTGCGGAATCGGCGAACCAGTCTCCTCAGCATGTTTGCGGTAATTCAAGCCCACACAGATCAGCTTTCCCGGGTTGGGAACACAAGGCATAAATTCGACCGTTGTTTCATCTACCAACAGATCAGCCATGGCCTTTCCAGCTAATTCTTTCATAAATTCTTCTATGTTCGCCGTCGCTTGCCGCCCATCCGATATGGCCTCATGAATGGATTGCGGCAGCGGGTGACGCGGCTGATAACGCTCCGACGCTTTTTTTAAATCAACGATTCCTTGATCCGTTTTGACACCGATTCGCTCGTGTCCTTCTCTATCTTTAAAAGCGGTTAATTTCATTTATAAGCTCTCCTTTTTTTACTGAACTCCATATAACTTTTGTGCGTTGCTGATCATGATTTTTTCCGCGAAACGAACCGCTTGCGGGACGGAGTAATATCCTTCCTCCACTTTTTGGCCAAGGACTTTCAACAGAACATGGCGAAATGCGAGCGACGCTCCCACCGCTTCTTCAGACGTCCAACAATCACCACCCCAAGTAATTCTGTCTGCTGAAGGAAGAACCTCCATATAAAGATGAAGCGCTTGAACAGAAGCGGAGGTTGAAATAAGCGGCAGCCAATTAATATCCAGCACTACATTGGCGTAGTTATGTACCAGTCCCGCCGTTTCGTATACCCAGGGGAATCCTCCATGAAACAATACAAAAGTGGTATTCGGAAATTTGGAAATCAAGGGCTCCAACAGCAGCGGATTGGAACCGCTGATTTTTGCCAGACCGGTATGGATTTGAATCGGCAAGCCTTGTTGACCGGCCGTATCCGCGATCAGAGAAAAAACATAATCACCGAATTTCTTGCGTTCCCCCTCTTTCAGTTCGCAAGGATTTTTACCGTAAATCGAAAGAATTTCATGTCGGGCCACCGGTTGAAAATCAATGCTTCTCTCATATGCGATTGCACATTTTAAAGCCGCTATGGAAGAACGTCTCATTTTGATTTCTCCAATTAGCGCTTCTTCGAAGGCATCAAGCGAGCCAAGACCTTTACCGAGCGGACTGTGCGGAATGTTGTTTTTGACGATATCGGGATGATAAGCCGAAAGCCATGGGTCAATTCGATATACGGGCGTCGCGATTTCGGGATGAAGGATGTCGCTTCCCGGGTTCCAATAACAGTCCTCTAAAAAGTGGGTATAATGGGCATGTTTTCTTAACAGCGAAATATGGTAATCGTCGGTTTGGTGCGCCGAATGAATCATACGGGACAATTCATCCCAATTATCTTCGTCAATGGAATCAATTTGATAGATTTCAGCGACCGCTTTGTTGAGCCAAATAAAATACGAATTGTAACGCACCGTATCCAGCCATCTTTTTCTTTCGGACTTGGTTTTGCTTGCGGGAAGGGAACACCAGCCTACATAGGAATTGGCAAAAAGGATATCCAGGTCAAGCGTCCTGTGAAACTCGTCTTCTTTATGGTGTTCATGTGTGCTGAAAATTGGAAGATGGTCCACCGCATCTTTTAATTCATGGTCACGACCAGGCATATACTCTACCTCCAATCCTAAGTTTATTCCTTTTCCTATTGGGTAGGATCCAACAGTATTTTTGCGACCTTCCCCGGATTCCCGAGCAGAAGTTCAAAGCTTTCTTTGCCCTTTTCCAACGGTTCGGTTATTGTCCAGGGCAAAAGATCAGCTTTGTTCTCGCCTAACCACTTGAGAGCCAGACTGAAATCCGAGGGATTGTAACCGAAAGAGCCAAATATTTTCACTTCATTGCGGATTATTTCGTTGACCGGGATTTGGCTGTTTGCTGAATGAAGCCCGGAAAATACCACCCTTCCTCCGGGGCGGGTAGAAGCAATCGTCTGCTGCCTTGTTGCATCCAAGCCGACTGCATCGACCGACACGTCGAATCCACCGTTTTTCGTGATGCTATTTAAATCTTCTGGTGATGAAACGACGATCGCGCCCATCTCTTCAGCTATCTGAAGCCGTTCCTTATTAAGATCGAGGATGACGATATCGTCTACTCCAAAAACTTTGGCGGCCTGAAGCACGAACAGGCCAATCGGTCCTGCACCTGCAATAAACAAACGGTCAATTGCATTTAAATGGACGAGTCTGCAAATATGCACGGCACAAGCAAAAGGCTCGGCCATCGCCGCCTGATCGAACGACATGCTTTCGGGAATCGGGTAAATATATTTGGCCGGAACCGTTACATACTCAGCAAAAGCACCTGAACGATGCGCGCCCAGCAATTTTCTGTGTGCACACAATTGCGCGGATCCTGACAAACAATCGCTGCATTCTCTGCAGGATATGAGCGGATTTGCCGTAACTCTGTCGCCGATTTTTAAATCAGTGACTTGCTTGCCGAGCTCCACAACCGTCCCTGAGAATTCATGTCCCATTATAAGAGGAGGAAGTCGCAGGGAATTTTTGCCCAAATAACCGCTTAATTCCGAACCGCAAATCCCGACTTTCTCCACCTTTAACAGCACTTCATTATCTGACGGCGCAGGCACCGGCACCGACCTGATATTCATCATGCTTGGTCCCTCATAAACAAGTGCTCTCATTTGTTGTTCGCGCAAGTGGATTCCTTCCTTTCTGTTGTTATCCAAAATCAGCTGTTTTTTCCTCTGGCTTCAATCGGTATGATTACGACTTCCGGCATTCCCGCCGCACCTGAGCTTACACCAAATATCTGATCGCAAAGATTTGGAAGAACACAGGCATGATTAGGGATAACGGTCAATCGGTCGCCAATATGCAGTTGAACGACACTTGGGTCATAATCGACAAATCCATGTTCTTCGTTCAATTTCACAATCTCCGCGGAAGGGTGTTCCAGGATGAAACCGTAGCCGCCTCTCCGACTAGTATCCGATGTAAGCGTCTTAGAACCGGCATCAATAATCGCCCTCCCCAAAAAAGGAGTACTTACAACAGTAACCGCTACGCGCAATGCACAGTCGTCTATTGTATACAGTCCCGAAGAGACGTGACCCATATCATGAAAAATATAGCTGCCCGCACGGATTTCCGTAACACCATTCAATTCTTCATTGAATTCTATGGATAACGAGGATCCTACACTCACCTCATCAACCGGAATGCCGATTTGATCAAGATTCCGGGCGGTTTCCGCAAGTATTCGCGCTTCCTCTCTTACGGCAAGCCGCATCTCTTCCTTTGAAAGCTTATCGTTAATATGACCTGCATACGACATAATACCGACAATCTCTATGCCCTGCAGGGCGGTTAATTTTTTGGCAAAATCCAAAATTTGGACGCCCGGTTCCATTCCGCATCGGTCAAAGCCCACATTGATTTCGATATAAACAGGAAGCCTTATACCCAGTGTTTCTCCGGCAAAAGAAATTCCAGACGCCCCTTCCCAACTATCCACACAAGTGATGATGCGGGCCTTCTTGGATAGTGCCATTAATCGCTCCAGATTTTTTGAACCAATCACCGGATAAGCGATCAGGATATCGTTAAACCCTGCCTCAATCATCGCTTCTGCTTCTCCGAGCTTCGCGCAAGTGATGCCATTAGCCCCCGCTTCTTGCTGCAATCTAGCAAAATATGCGGATTTATGGGATTTGATATGAGGGCGGTGCTTTAATCCGACCTCGGATATTTTTTTCGCCGCATGCGTCAAATTGGACTTTACAATATCCAGATCGGCAAATACATAAGGGGTGGGTATTTTTTCCAACTTATGGTCACCTTCTTAAAAAGAATATAAATCAAAGTGGTTTCGAAGATCGGACAGAATATGAAATTGCCGCAGAAATGCTGGATTTCTTTTTTAATGTCGAGTGTGTCCCGGCACTTACCATATCGGCTAAATCGGACGGATAGCCGGAGCTCGGCTCGATTACGGCTACATAGTGGCCTCTCCAGCCTCCAAGAGGCATAAACATCCACATATGCGGGAATACATTTAAAGGAAAATCAACTTGAAGTGTTTCTCCTGCATTCGTATCTTCCAAAGCAAAACTCCCCTCGGGCAGATCAGTGATATAATAAGACTCCAATCCTTCGTTTGCTTCCGGAACTTGCGACAAATCCAAGCCGATCTCCTCTCCTGGCCATGTAAACAAAGGAATTCCTTTCTTGGCCCTTCCTTTGACTTCATTTTCCACCATTACCTTACCGGCCGGAAAATGAAACTTATGCGCAGTACTGATTCGGAAAGCGGGATGCAGCACCCATAAATATGGAAGTTCCTCCTCCGATCGATTGGTTAATTTGCTTTCAATCCTCATACTGTTTTTTTCCAAATAAATATGTTTTTCAAACTCGCAAGGAAACACCCTCAAAACCAGCTTCATCCTTATCGACCAGCCATATGCCCCTTTCTCCATACTGTAATCCCAATCGCGGGACCATAGTTCACCATGATCGGGAAGAGCAAATCCATTAATCGATGTTGGATAATCATTTGGAAATAGTTCATCTATCCCGCCGTAAAAGCGATCGTCGTACTGTGAACCGAATGGGCTGGCCTGCAGCTTCAAATTCGAATTTTGCCAAAGCCATTCTTTTTTTCCTTTGCCGCTGCGAAAGCTGGCGATTTTTCCGCCGAAACATGGATAGACAAGAATGGATATTTCTCCGTTTTCCAGTGTGATACCGCCATCGGACCTCTGCCGATACAAAGTTTCGTACAATTCTTTTCAACTCCGGTCGATTTTTATTTGCCTATTCCCGCTTCAAGCCTTTTATGAAAAAACGCTGCTCAAACAAATAAAGCAATAAAATCGGGAGCAAGGATAAAAACGATTGCCATAATCAACGGCTGATTGGTGTTGTATCTACCTTGAAACATGCGTTGATTGAAATATCTTAAAATTGGGATAGCTTTATTCAACCACGATATTTTGATTGAGTCAATCATTTTTATGATTAAATATATATTTATTTGATTTTAATTTAATTTTATTCCGTATTAATGCATATATTAATCATTTTAATTGAATTATTAAAATAAAATGATCGGATTTATCGTCATTATGATTTATAATCTCTTTAATTGGAATGTTATTTAACTTGAAAAAACAGCCATAATGATAGATGTTTAACGGTTGAATGAATATTTCTAAAGCTTTGCCAATATTCCGCCATCGACGGCCAGACAGGTTCCCGTAATAAATGAAGCATCCTCTGATACCAAGAATGCTGCAGCTTTTGCCACTTCTTCCGGGCGTCCCATCCTGCCAATCGGATGCAATTGTTCAAGCGTTTCAAGCAGTTTTTTCGGATTCGTTGACGCTGCTATCTCCCTTTGGACCATCGGTGTATCGATTGCACCTGGCAAAATGCTGTTTACCCTTACTTGATAGGGTGCAGCCTCAAGAGCCAAAGCACGATTGAAGGCTACAACTCCTCCTTTTGAAGCTGCATATGCGGAAATTTCTTCATATGTGCATAAGGCGTGTGGAGAAGCGGTTATCAAAATGGCGCCGGACCTCTGCTTCATAAAATGTTTTAAAGCATGTTTAGAGCAAAGAAAAACGCCTTTTAAGTTGACACTCATCACTTTATCCCATTCATGCACCTCTATATCCACTATATACTTTTGCAATTCTATCGCCGCGTTAGCGTACATGATATCAAGGCCGCCAAAACGATGAACGGCAAGGTCGATCGTATCCTTGACTGACTGTTCATCGGAAACATCCATAAAGGTGCTGATTGCTTCTCCCTGCTGCTCGACAATCATTCTTACAGTTTCCATGCCGCCGGCTTCATCGATATCGCCAACGACGACTTTCATCCCTCTTGATGCAAATTCAATCGCTGAAGCTCTGCCTATACCATTTCCGGCTCCGGTAACGATAGCAACTTTTGCTCTTAACATATTTCAAATCCTCCTCGATTAGTTGTTCCTTATTACGGAACCATGTTCCGAAAATAGGGTAATATTTTAGGCTCGATATCCGAGCCTTTTTGAAATTTCTTTTGCATATATCGTAATCAATTTTTTACAGTTCTCAAGTTTTTCTCCGTTCATCCTGATTTGCGGCCCGGCGATGCTGATCCCTGCAATCACTTTATTGTCATGGTTAAAGATTGGAGAACCCGTACAGCAAATACCCGGTTCATGCTCTTCGTTATCAGTCGAGAATCCTTGCTTGCGAATAAGTTCCATTTCTTTCCAAAAAGCAGTTCTTGTTGTAATTGTATTCGGTGTATAAGGTTTCAGACCGCTTTTAATTATGTTTTTTTCAACCTCTTCCTTCGGCAAATATGCGAGCATGGCTTTGCCGATTCCTGTGCAATGCAAGGCCGCTCTTACTCCGATGCGCGAATACATTCGAATGTTCGAAGTTCTTTCGATTTTGTCGATATACACGACTTCACCTTCATCAATAATGCCCAAATGAACAGTCTCTCCGGTTTTTTCGGACAATTCCTTCAATAGCGGTTCTGATATGCTTCTCACATTCAGGGAACCGACAACCTGTCCTCCCAACTCTATAAAACGGAGACCCAGTATATATTTGTCTGTCAGTTCCAGCTTTTTTGCCAGACCTTTGTTCTGAAGTGAAACAAGGATTCGATGAACCGTACTTTTGGCCAATTTCATCTGATTGGATAACTCCGTTACCCCTATGCCTTCAGGGTTTTGCTCCAGCAAATCAATGATCAACAGCGCACGATCGACGGACTGAACGGATGTTTGTTTTTTTTGATTTATTTCCATGTGCTCCCCTTATTCCTATATGCTTTGCGTTCCTTAATAAGGAACGTCGTTCTATATTTGTATATATTGTAAATTTAACAGATTTTGTTGTCAATATCGATTTGTTCCAATGTAATTGGGTATAAGACTTTTCCTACGCGCTGAGCTTGCATACCGAATGATGCGGCTTGTTTCTTGGTCTCATGAAGCCGAATGCAGCCACCAGCAGCCCAAGCGCTCCGCAGATCATAAACAAATGCCGCATATCTGAAGAATAGACCTGCTCTTCCACAGCAGTATAGCCGCCTATGCTTCCCACATACATCACCGCAAGTCCTGTACCGATGATCATTCCCAAATAGCGCAGCAGAGCAAGCATGCTGCCGA
Organism: uncultured Caryophanales bacterium; assembly: GCA_964514665.1. Lineage (GTDB taxonomy): Bacteria > Bacillota > Bacilli > Paenibacillales > KCTC-25726 > CAZESH01. The sequence goes on along the minus strand of CAZESH010000100.1, from coordinate 4,700 downwards.
TCAAGCTCACTTTATCCTCCGGTGCCGCACTCATGATCTCCGCATTATTCGTAGCTTGAAAGCAGCCTATTCCAATACCGAACACGATGAGAAAAATCGAGATAGAATAAACATTGAGTGTCCCCCATATGATCAAACTCGTGGAAAGGCCGCAAAGCAGCGGCCCACCTACAGTTGGAATTAATGCTCCTGCCCTATCGCGGAGCCAACCGGCAACCGGGGCGCTTATTCCCATGAAGATAGCCTGCAGCGCCAAAATGCCGCCGATCCTTCCGGTTGAATATCCCAGCTCCGCTTGCATATAGAAGGTGATGGGAATTAACGTAGCCATCTGAGTCAGGTGGATGCTGAATCCGGAGAAATTGCCGATGGCAATCTCTCGATGACGATACATCACTGGATCAAGAATGCCGTGTTCCAACTTTCTCTCATATAGAACAAAGCCAAGACCCAATATTGCCGCCAAGGTAATCCATGCGAATATCCGTTTTCTCCATATCCATCGAAACAAACATGAAGATGCACGTCATGATAGCCAAAAGCAAGGATCCGAACCAATCCATATTTCCCTTTTTATTCGGCTCATTGGTCGGGAAATACCTCCAAGCGAAGTAAGCAGCAATGGCTCCTAACGGCAAATTGAGGAGAAACAAAACTGACCAGTTCGCCCATTGCAGAAGCAATCCGCCCAACGCCGGTCCGGCCAGCGTCCCTAAAGAAATGACTATTGCATTGACACCGAGCGCCTTCCCTCTCTCATGATCGGGAAACAACAAACGAACCATCGCTTGACTGTTCGACATAATCAGCGCTGCGCCGATCCCTTGAATGCAGCGCGAAACGACAAGCCCAACAACACCAAGCGGAACCGTTTCTGCAACCAACAAAGACCCCAAGGTGAAAACAAGAAATCCCCACCCGTACATACGTCTGCGATCAGCTCGGTCAGACCAGTTACCCAGCAGCGGCAGCAAGGCGACAAGAGTCAGCAAATAGGATGTCACCACCCACTGGGTATCTGCGAGCGCTACTCCAAATTGCTTGGCAATGGTGGGAAGGGCTACGTTCACAATGCCGGCGTCCAGCGTTGACATGAACGTCCCGATGTTAATAATCTGCAATAATTTCCAACGGTGTTTTATCATAGCAATCTCCATATTCTCACGATACTTATTATCGATCCTCAATGGACCCTATCGAAATCCGCTGCTTTATTTTACTTTTTCCGACCAATTAGCTCCGTGGGTTACTGATACATTTGACTAATTTACTGATTCGATGTATATCCTTGTTTCCCTTTATTTATATTAAAAAGAAAAATAATGCTGGAAATATAGATTATGTGTATGTAATCAATTTGAAGAACGCTTGATTCACGAATTGGCCGTTATGACATTCGTCCGACAGCAGGAAACTGCTTGGTCCTCTAGGTGTTGAAAATTATCGAAAGTATTTGGTTATGGAAAGATTTTCAGTAGCGCCTTAGATTCATCGATAGGCATTTTCCATAATAATTATGAGCGACAAAGATCCTGCAAAATGCACACATCGAATCCTTTCATTCCATCTTAGAGGCAGAGTGTTATCAGCGCCATGAATTTGATTCTTATCCGCAGGCTTATGAAATCGTAAGTGACTTTATTCAGGACTATAACCGCATTCATATTCATGGCAGCATCTATGATCTGTCTCCTTACGAATACATGATGCTATCACGCAGGGAACAGTTAAACCGAAAGAAATAAAAGTCTGAACATTCTGTAATAAATCTGAAAATAGGTGAAAATCGAAGAAATTAAGAGCAATTATTTGTTAGTCATCGAATAAGAGGTGCGGTTCCACATTAAGGGTGTTTAACCGAGACCATGGGTTATACAATTGAAGTAAGTTACTGTAAAATTACATGAGCACAGAAAAAGTTTGGAAAATCGCGATCTTCCTCAAGGAGAATGTGCAGGGTGCTAATCCAAAAAAGGGCAGATGAACCTTTGAGTTCGACTGCCCTTTTTTGATCATGTATAACGATTCAATACCACTGAGGGTCAAGGTAGCTGTTTAAAATGATTTGAATCCAAGCATCCGATTAGCAACTTTCTTGATGAATCGATGGTTCTGCATAATGGTTGTATGAGCAAAGCAACTTTACAACAAAGGTTTCTATTTTTAGTTAGTTATTGCTCCAACCCACTTTCTTCATTTCTACACAACGACTTGGAGTAGGAAACAATTTATCGGGGTTCAACAGATTTTCTGGATTAAAAACATCACGAATCTGAATTTGTGCTTCCAGCTCTTCATCAGTAAAGATAAAACGCATTTCTTCTTTTTTCTCAATCCCTACACCATGTTCACCCGTGATCGAACCTCCCGCATCTGCACAAGTTTTCAAAACACTTGTTCCAACCTTTAAGGCAAGTTCGGTTTGTCCGGGAATTCTTGCATCAAACAGGATTAACGGATGGAGATTTCCGTCTCCTGCATGAAAAACGTTGGCGATCCTAAGTCCTGATTCCTTGCTAATTTGGGATATTTTTTCCAATACTTCTGGTAAACGGGTACGAGGAATCACTCCATCTTGGACTAAATAATCCGGAGAAATGGATCCCATCGCTGGGAAAGCCGTTTTACGATTGGCCCACCATTTTCCACGTTCCAGATCATTCGCTGCTATCTTTACCTCCATTACATTTCTCTTTTTACATACTTCTACAATTTCATTAATTTGATCGTCAAGACCAGAAGCAATTCCATCTACTTCCACTAGTAAAAGAGCTTCGCAAAGTGGGTGTCCTACAGGATAATTACCCGCTTCTACCCCTTCAATAGCTGTTTTATCCATCATCTCAAAGGCTGCAGGAATGATTCCGGCGGCAATAATATCGGATACTACTTGACTAGCGTCATTTACTTGATTGAAATAAGCTAGTACAGTTTTTTTCCCTTCGGGATTTTTTAATATACGCACCGTAATCTTGGTTACAATCCCCAATGTTCCCTCAGAACCTGTTAAGATCCCCATGAGATCATAACCAGGCGCATCTGGCATACCACCGATTTCAACCACATCCCCGTTCGTCAATACCAATTCAAGACCAAGTATATGATTAGTGGTAACTCCATACTTAAGGCAATGAGCACCTCCGGCATTTTCTGCCACATTTCCACCAATTGTACAAGTATACTGACTAGAAGGATCCGGGGCGTAATAATAACCTTTATTTGAAATAGAATTAGTTAATTTTAAGTTTACAAAACCAGGCTGGACAATGGCTAGTCGGTTTTCATAGTCGACATGTAATAACTTTTTCATTCTCACTAGGCTGATAAGAACCTCGCCGTTCAGCGGAATTGCGCCGCCGCTTAGGCCTGTGCCTGCACCACGTGGGATAAAAGGTATTTTATTCTGATATAAATATTTCACAACCTTAGAAACATCTTCGGTTGTACTTGGAAATACAACAGCTTTTGGAATTACTTTGTGAATGGAATATCCATCACATTCATAGGTCACTAAATCTTCACGACGATGTAAAATTGCCTCTGAACCGACAATTGCTATCAGTCCTTGAACGATTTTATCTGCTGCAACCATGGATAAACCTCCTTTATGATCCATATCTTTTAAACAATTTATTCTCCGCTCTTTTCACCTATTGTTTTACTTTCCTTTTGATAAGCCCAATCTAATAGCTGCATTGTATGGACCACCTTTTGGTTTCTTCCATGACGAAGTACACCCACAGCAATCTGTATCATGCAACCTGGATTCCCCATGGAAATCATCTCTACGTCCTCTGGTACATTATTCATTTTATGTTCTAATAATTTCCCTGCCATTTCTGGATTGGTAATATTATAGACACCTGCACTACCACAACAGCGATCTGCATCAGGTAATTCAACCATCTCAATGCCAGGAATTTCCTTTAACAAATGTCGCGGTTCAAAACGAACTCCCTGACCATGAGCAAGATGGCAAGCATCATGATACGTAATCCTGGTATTCAATTCCCCTTTTGGTTTTTCATAACCATTGTCATATAAGAATTTGGATACATCTTCAACCATCTCGGAAAATTTCTTTGCTTTCTCATGGTAAACCGGATCGTTATGAAATAATTCATCGTATTCTTTTAAGGCGGCACCACAGCCAGCTGCGTTAACCACGATTTTATCGACATTAGATGCTAAAAATGCATCGATATTTTGTCTGGCTAACTTTTTTGCGGTTTCCCTGTCACCAGCATGAATATGCAAAGCTCCACAGCATCGCTGTCCTCGTGGAACCACAACTTCATATCCATTTCGAGTAAACACATTAACGGTAGACTCATTGATATCCCCGAACATGACATCCATCACACAACCGGAAAGTAAAGCAACTCGCTTTTGGGTTTCTCCTTTGGCAGGAATGATTTCAGGATATTTCTTCATCACGCTTGTCGGTATTTGAGGCATTATAGCCTCCATATCCTGCAAATGTTTAGGCATGATTTTCATCATTCCGGATTTTTTAATCAATTTTTGTAATCCACTTTTTTGATAAACTTTAATTAATGTACCTAAAATATGCAGACGATTAGGATAAGGGAAAATACTACGCAAGAATAATTTATTTACTACTGCTTTCCAACCTATTAACGGGATAGCTTGACGAATCTGTCCCCTGGCTTCTTCAATTAATTGACCGACCTGTACAC
>CAZESH010000099.1:0-12993 GCA_964514665.1 uncultured Caryophanales bacterium | reverse complement strand
CGCAAGGTTGTGGAGACGTTTGAGCAAAATGGCGTTGCCATCGACGAAATGTATGTATGCGGCGGTCTCCCGCAGCGCAATCAATTGCTGATGCAGATCTTCTCGGATGTAACCAACAAAGAAATCAAGATAGCAGCTTCCACGCATACGGCAGCGGTAGGCGCAGCCATGTTTGCGGCGGTAGCCGCGGGCAAGGAAAACGGCGGATACGACAGCATTGTCGATGCGGCCAAGCAAATGGCCAAAGTGCGTGATGTGACGATCAAGCCGATTGCCGAAAATGTGAAAGTATACGATAAGCTTTATGCGGAATACAGCAAGCTTCACGATTATTTCGGACGCGGGGAAAACGACGTGATGAAGCGTTTGAAAGCGATCAAGGAAGAAGCAAGAGGATAAATAAAACCATTGGGAGGCATGAAAGCATGATCGAAATCAAAAAATACCAGTTCTGGTTTGTCACCGGCAGCCAGCATCTTTACGGCCCGGAAACGTTGAAAGAAGTAGAGGCGCATTCGAAAAAAATCGCGGAAGGCATGAACGTGGATCCGGCCATTCCTTACGAGATCGTATTCAAGCCTGTTCTGACCACACCGGATTCGATCCGCCGTTTGTGTACGGAAGCCAATTCCGACGATTCCTGTGCCGGGCTGATTACCTGGATGCATACCTTCTCGCCGGCCAAAATGTGGATTGCCGGTCTCTCTGAGCTGCGCAAGCCGCTGCTTCACCTGCATACGCAGTTTAATCGCGACATTCCTTGGGACAGCATTGATATGGATTTCATGAACTTGAATCAATCGGCGCACGGCGACAGGGAATACGGTTTTATCGGTGCACGCATGGGCATTGCCCGCAAGATCGTGGTCGGTTACTGGGAAGACGCGGCAGTACGCGGCAAAATTGCGGGATGGATGCGCACGGCGGTCGCTTTTGCCGAAGGACGCAGCTTGAAGGTTGCCCGCTTCGGGGATAATATGAGAGAAGTGGCGGTTACCGAAGGCGACAAAGTGGAAGCGCAGATCAAATTGGGCTGGTCGATCAACGGCTATGGCGTGGGCGATCTTGTCGAGCATATCAACGCCGTAACGGATGCTGAGTTAGATCGGCTGATGGCTGAATACGCCGAGCTGTACGACATCGTTGCCGAAGGACAAAAGGAAGGTCCCGTACGCGATTCGATTCGCGAACAAGCCCGCATCGAGCTTGGCATGAAAGCCTTTTTCGAGAAAGGCGGCTTCGGCGCATTTACCACCACCTTCGAGGATCTGCACGGCATGAAGCAGCTGCCCGGTCTCGCGGTTCAGCGTTTGATGGCGCAGGGCTACGGCTTCGGCGGCGAAGGCGACTGGAAAACGGCGGCTTTGGTTCGGGTGATGAAAATTTTGGCCGGCGGCGAAGGCACTTCCTTCATGGAAGACTACACGTATCATTTCGAGCCTGGGAATGAAATGATTCTTGGCGCGCATATGCTTGAAGTATGCCCGACGATTGCGGCGACCCGGCCGAAAATTGAAGTTCACCCGCTGTCCATCGGCGGCAAAGCCGATCCGGCGCGAATTACCTTTGACGGCAAATCGGGTAAAGCGGTTAACGCTTCGCTGATCGATCTCGGCAACCGCTTCAGATTGATCGTCAATGAAATCGATGCCGTGCAGCCGCAGAAGGATATGCCCAAGCTTCCGGTGGCACGAGTGCTTTGGAAGCCGCAGCCATCGCTTGCCGATTCGGCTGAGGCGTGGATCCGCGCAGGCGGGGCGCACCATACCGTATTCTCCTATGTGGTTACGACCGAGCAGCTTCAGGATTGGGCGGAAATGGCCGGCATCGAATGTGTCGTAATCGACAAGAACACGACACAGGCTCAGCTTCGCAACGAGCTTAAATGGAGCGACATCGCTTGGAAGCTAAGCAAATAATCGAACATTCGAAAGTGATCGGGGGCGGGAGGCGCAAGCTTCCTCCCCTTTATTCTTTATTCTTTTAAAGAAAGGACAGATGTCCAATGACCGGAGGAAACGACTGGATTCAAGCTTATTTGCCCGCCTGCAAATGCGGGAACCATCATCCCGTAGAAATTGAAACGATTCGGATCGAAGCGGGAGTGCTCGTTCAGGCGGCGCAGTACATAAAGCAAAAAGGATTCACGAAAATCGGCATGATCGTCGACAGCAACACCTTGGAGGCCGCCGGCCGGCAGCTGGGCGGATATCTAAACGAGCAAGGCCTCGATTTTGTTGCCTGCATCATCAAGCCGGACCGCTTGGGGGATGTGGTGGCTGACGAACAATCGATCGTACAGGCGCTGCTGGAAATTCCCAATGATACCGATGTGCTGCTCGCCGTAGGCTCGGGCACATTGCATGACATTACAAGATTCATCGCCTTTAAAATCGGCATACCCTTTATTTCCGTGCCTACCGCGGCTTCGGTAGACGGTTTTACCTCACTGGGTGCGCCGTTGATCATCAGAGGCTTCAAGCAAACCATCTCGGCTGTATCGCCGATCGCGCTTTTTGCCGATCTGGAGGTGCTGGTCAAGGCCCCGAAGCAGCTGGCAGCTGCCGGATTTGGCGATATGCTGGGCAAATACACCTCGCTGTTTGATTGGCGCTTTTCCTCCTGGATCGCGGGGGAAGCCTATTGCGAAGCGGCGGCCGCAATCACTGCGGATGCGCTGAAATCCTGCGTGGAGCATGCGGACTTAATCGCCTCAGGGGATCGCGAAGGCGTGGAGATTCTTATCCGCGCGCTGGTTCTTTCCGGACTTGCGATGCTTATTTTCGGCGCCTCCCATCCGGCTTCCGGAGCCGAGCATCATCTGTCCCATTTATGGGAGATGGATCTTTTGCAAAACGGCAAGCGGCAAATTCTCCATGGTCTTAAGGTCGGCGCCGCATGCGCGGTTATTTCCGGATTGTATAAAGAGACGGCGGCAAATGCCGATTTGGAAGCCGTACTCGAACGCATTGAGCGGCATGGTGATCAAGCCATTGCCGACCAATTGCGGCAGCATTGGACACAAATTCTAGCGGCGGCCGAAGCGATTCCGCAGCCGGAGCAGCTGAAAAATTTATTGGATCGGGTTGGCGGAGCAATAAACCCGGAGCAGCTGGGAATCGAGCCCGGTGTCGTGGAAACGAGCCTGCGCGAAGCGCATAAAATTCGCAACCGCCACACGCTGCTGTGGCTGAAAAATTCTTTTTCGCTTTAAAATAAAAATCTCGCAGGAAGTAAAGCATGTAAGGTAGAAGTTATACTCTATAATTGGGCATTTTAACTGAGCATACAGTCCAGCGGATGATAAAAGGAGAGAGCGTAAATGCAGAACAAAGCCTTCGAGGGCGAATATCAAGGAGAAAAAGCGGTATGGCTGCAGTCGGGCAGCTTGCAAGCAGCGGTGCTGCCGGAAATAGGAGCCAATTTAATCGCCTACAGAGAAACGGCCAGCGGCTACAAAATGATTCGTGAACCGCTTCCCGAGGAAATGGAGACATTCAAGCAAAATCCCGGCGTTTTCGGCATTCCCGTGCTTTTCCCGCCGAACCGTTACGAGGACGGGCTGATCACCGTAAACGGCTGCCAATACGTGTTTCCGGTCAATGAACAAGCGACGGGGAACCATCTCCACGGTTTTTTCTTTAATCGGCCGTGGACAAAAGTGGAATACGGAGCGGACGAGCGCGAAAGCTATGTCGAGCTGAGCGAGCGCGTCGATGTCGATCATGAAGTGTATCAATACTTCCCGCACCATTTTGAACTGTCCATTCGCTATACCTTGTCGGATAACGGGCTGACTCAGCAGGCAAAGGTAACCAATCTGGGGAATGTGCCGATGCCCTGCATGCTGGGATTCCATACGGCCGTCAACGCCCCTTTTGCCGCGGACAGCACGAAAAGCGATTGCAGCTTTACGGTCACGATCGGGGACCGCTGGGAATTGGACGAGCGGATGCTGCCGACGGGGAACGTACAACCCTTGGATGAAAATGAAATGAAAATGAAAAAAGAGGGAGTATCGCCCTTTTTTGCGGCCATGGACAATCATTACAGCGCCGAACCGCAAAACGGAAGCAACCGCATGGTGCTTACGGACAATCGGGAAAAGGTCAAGCTGATTTACGATGTCGGCACGAAATACAAGCATTGGATGATTTGGAACAGCAATGCGGCCGGGAGCTTTTTCTGCCCGGAGCCGCAGATCAACATGGTTAATGCGCCCAACTTGAAGCTGCCGGAGGAGACGACTGGACTTTTACTGGTTGCACCTGGCGAGGTTTGGACGGAAACCAGCCGTCTTTATCTGGAAAAGGCTTAGCTTTCGGCTGCTCACGCGAATCAAGCTTGCGTCCCTTTTTGTCCGGCCGTTCCTTGAGCGCTGACCGGACGAAAAGGGTTTTTAACTTAGCATAAGCGTAAGTCATGAATCCAAAACGGAGGGGAATTGAAATGAAAATAGGATTTGTAGGTTTGGGAACAATGGGTTTGCCGATGGTCCGGAATTTGCTCAAAGCGGGCTATACGCTTGTGGTTTACAATCGAAACCGTGAAAAAATAAAGGAGTTTTCCGGCGTGAGTGAGCTCGAAATTGCCGATACGCCCGCTGAAGCGGCTATGGCAAGCGATGTGCTGTTCACGATGCTGACCGATGATGCGGCGGTAGAGGATGTTTATTTGGGCAAGGACGGCTTGATTGCCGGCTATATGCGAGACGCTGAAGCTGCAAAAGGAAAAATTGCCGTTGACAGCAGCACGATTTTCCCTGAAACGTCGAAGAAAATCGCTTCGGCATTGGCCGATATCGGCGTCGAACTGCTGGATGCCCCTGTCACGGGAAGCGAGCCGCAGGCGATTGCAGCCGAATTGGGATTTATGGTGGGCGGCCAACAAGCGGCATTCGATCGCTGCATGCCGATATTCCAGGTGTTGGGCAAAAAAGCCGTTTTTCTGGGCGGCAGCGGTTCAGGCGCCAGCGCCAAGCTGGCCAACAATACGCTTACGGCGATCAATTTGCTTGCGGTGATTGAAAGCTTGTCGATTGTCAATAATGCGGGTGTCGATCCCGAATTGTTCCTTGAGGTTGTGGGAAGCGGCGGCGCCCGCAGCGGCATGGCGGAAATCAAAGGACCGCAAATTCTCGAGGGTGATTTCAGGCCGAGATTTATGACGCGTTTGATGCATAAGGATCTGAAGCTGGCTTCCAAGCTGGCCGAATCCAAGCAGGTGCCCCTGCCGATACTGGCAACTGCCAAAGAGCAGTTTCAAATTGCCTGCAGCAGCGGCTTGGGGGATATGGACATGTGCAGTGTCGTGAAGCTGTATGAAGCATGGACAAAAAACGAGGTTCGCAAAAAATAGCGACTCTTCCCGATGATAAACTCAGATATCTGGTAATCGGGCATTCTGGAAAGGTCCGGGCAATCAAGAGGAGCTGTAAATTGTGAACTATTTTTTCTATATTTTACTGGACAACGTCATTCCGCTGGTGATTATGATCGGGGCCGGCATGCTTTTATACCGATTATTCAAAATCGATAATAAAACATTGACCAAATTGATTTTTTATTTTTTCTCGCCGGTGATTATTTTTAAAATGATCTATCATTCCGAATTGACAGGAGCTTTACTGCTGCGCGTATTATTGTTTTTATGCCTGTTCATCCTGCTGCTGCTGATTGTGACGGAGACTGTATGCAGATTGCGGGGCTATACGGGCAGCATGAAAAATGCGATGCGCAACAGCGTGATCTTCTATAACAGCGGCAATTATGCGCTTCCCCTCAATCAGCTGGTGTTTGCGGGAAGCGCGACGGCGACGGCGGTGCAGATCGTGATTTGGATGGTGCAGAATTTGGCTGCCAATACGTTCGGCGTATACAGTGTTAACTCGGGCAAGGGCAATGTTCGTCAAATTTTCCGCACGATGTTTTCCATGCCTTCCATTTACAGCATTCCCTTGGCTTTTTTGATGAAAGGTTTCCATGTTCCGATTCCGAAACCGATCGATATCCCGATCGAATATATCGCCGGCGGCTTCATCCCTGTTGCTTTGCTCACACTGGGCGTCCAGCTCGGGAGCATGACCTGGAAGATCCGCATATCCGATGTCGTCATCTCCAATGTTCTTCGTCTGAGCGTGGCGCCGCTGCTTGGATTTCTCGTCGTGCGATGGATCGGCATCGAGGGAATTATTGCCCAGACGCTGGTGCTTTCCTGTGCCGTTCCGACCTCTGTTCAAAGCATGCTGCTTGCCGTTGAATTTGACAATGAACCCGACTTTTCTTCGCAGGTCGTGTTTTCCTCGACGATTTTCAGCATAATTACCGTTGCTGTAGTGATTTCTCTTTTGAAATTTGTCTGAGGAGGACGTTAACGGCCGCCGCCGGCACTTCATGAAGCTGCCGGCGGTTATTTGCTTATTCCCCATGAAATCGTTTTGGCGATAAAACCAACCTCTAATCGTGGCCGCTTATCTATGGGAGGCCTCGGGTAGAGGTTTTTTCATTGATAGGAAACGAAAAATTTTCATTTTTGCGAATCCATGCTTTCGTTTTAAATGGACATAAATCAACTGTGAGGTGAGGCGAATGTCCCAGACAAAGGAGAGCTGCCATTCCCGTTTATGCAAATCGGACCGTTTTTTTTTGCGGACTTTTTTATGCCTCCGTGGGCTGGCGGAAATCGCTGTATGCCTGGCGGAATTCGCTTGGCGAAAGACCGAAACGCTTGCGGAACACCCTGAAAAAATACGTATAATTGGCAAAGCCGGATGTTTCCGCCACATAATGCAGCGGCAGCGGACTGAACAGCACACGCTCCCGCGCCATATTGAGACGTACCTCCATGGCGTACTGCATGATGCTTTGATTGAATACCTGCTTGAACAAGTGCACGGCGCGCGAGACGCTGACGCCGGCGTGCTCTGCAACCTCCTCCAGCTTGAAGGGCCTAGTAGCGGCTTCCTCGATAAAATTTTTCATGCCGTATGCGATGAAAGCGTGGCCTTGGCCGGGATTGACGGAAGCAGCACGGTTAATCGAAAGACAGAGGATCTTCATGTAATGCTCCAGAATGGCTTCTGAATACTGTGACGTTTTGCGCTGCTCCGCGACGATTTGCCGGAACAAGGTGACGATACCGTCATGGATCGAAGTCCTGATTTTTTGCGGCCGTTTTTTTTGCTTCCACCAAGCCTCCGTCCAGCTTCCCCGGATAAAGATATAATAGTCTCCGCTTAACACCTCCTGTTCGCCGTGAGGATTGGAAGAGGCGTCAATCACCAGTTCGTAGGCCTCATTCGGGCCGTAAATCAGCAAATCTCCCGGTCCGATGAGCTCCAGTTTGCCATCTACCAACGCACGGCTGTAGCCCTCGGTTTGGATACGGAATAAAAAGTTCTTCATGTGTTCGATGTACGGGACTGTAAAAGGCTTCGTGTGAAAGGCGTAGCCCGAGGAACGCACTTCAATATTCCCCTGAATCGGCATCGGCATGCTGTTTTCCTCCTCTGTTTGAAACCAGATCGTTCATGTTCTTATTATAGTAAAGCAATCGTCGTTTGAACATATGAATTCTTCATTCAACGGCAAATGAACGTACATTCCTTAACTGTCCGAAAAAGAGCGCAAACGCAGTCGGAAGCGTTCGGGAATGGATATAAATAACAGCCAGATTATTCATGTCCATGTAATATAATTCATGTTTGCCTTGAATAAGATGTGATTAAATGGGGAAGTGAACAAAACTCTTTAACGAGGTGAAGCTGAAATGAAATACGGATTGCAAATGTATTCGGTCCGGGATGAATCCGCAAAGGATTTTACCGGCACGTTAAGAAAAGTGGCCGAAATCGGCTATGACGGTGTGGAATTTGCCGGCTACGGCGGATTGACGGCGTCCGAGCTTAAACGATTGATGGATGAATTGCAGCTGCAGACGGCGAGCACGCACGTTTCCTATGACCGGATGATGGCCGATGCGGACAAGGAAATCGATTATATCCTCGAGCTTGATTGCCGCTATTTGACGATTCCGTTCTTGGGCGAGGAGCATCGCAAAGACGAGGATTCGTGGCGGCGCGTGATTGCCGATCTGCAAAAAATCGGAGAAAAGTGCGCGGCAAGGGGCGTTCAACTGTTTTATCACAATCATGATTTTGAATTCCGCCAACAAATCGCCGGAAAAACCGTATTCGACGCGATCTTCGAAAGCGTTTCCGATTCGTTGCTGAAGGTCGAGCTGGATGCTTGTTGGGCTTATTACGGAGGTTATGACCCGGTTGCTTATATCGAAAAATACGCAAATCGGCTGCCGCTCTTGCATATGAAGGATATGCGCACCTTGGAAGACGGAAAGGCATTGACGGTTGAGCTCGGCGAAGGCGAAGTGAAGCTGATGGATATCGCCAATGCCGCCAAACAAGCAGGAGTTGAATGGATGATTGTCGAACAGGATTATTGTCAGAACCCTTCAATCGAGAGTGTAACTACAAGCTTTAATTGGATAAAGAAACATCTATAAGGAGGATATGGAATCATGTCTAAAGAAAAAGTGAGAATCGGCATTATAGGCTGCGGCGGAATTGCCAACGGAAAGCACATGCCGAGTCTGGCAAAGGTGGAACAGGCGGAAATGGTGGCATTTTGCGATATCGTAGAGGAGCGCGCGGCAGAAGCGGCCAAGCAATACGGAACGGCCGATGCGAAGGTGTATGCCTCTTATCGGCAGCTGCTCGAGGATAGCAGCATCGATGTCATTCACGTCTGCACGCCGAATGATTCGCACGCGGAGATTACCGTCGCTTCTTTGGAAGCCGGCAAGCATGTGATGTGTGAAAAGCCGATGGCCAAAACGGCGGAGCAGGCCCGCAGCATGCTGGATGCAGCGAAAAGAACCGGAAAAAAATTGACGATCGGTTATCAAAACCGCTTCAGAGCGGACAGCCAATATTTGAAGCAGATTTGCGAAAAAGGCGAATTGGGCGACATTTATTACGCCAAAGCGCTGGCCATCCGCCGCAGAGCCGTTCCTACCTGGGGCGTGTTTTTGGATGAGGAGAAGCAGGGCGGAGGTCCGTTGATCGATATCGGTACGCACGCCTTGGATTTGACGCTGTGGATGATGAACAACTACAAGCCGAAGCGGGTAACCGGCTCCGTATTCCACAAGCTCGGCAGCAAGGAAAATGCGGCCAACGCTTGGGGCCCCTGGGATCCGCAGAAATTTACCGTGGAGGATTCCGCTTTCGGATTCATCACCATGGAAGACGGGGCGACGATTGTGCTGGAATCCAGCTGGGCGCTGAACAGCCTGCAGATCGGGGAGGCCAAGACCATTTTGTGCGGAACCGAGGGCGGCGCCGATATGCAAAACGGACTGACCGTCAATGGGGAGCATTTCAGCCGTCTATATGAGAACAAAATCGATCTTCAGGCCGGGGGGGTGGCTTTTTATTCCGGCAAAAAGGAAAGCGATGCCGACCTCGAAGCGAGACTGTGGATCGAAAGCGTCGTGAATGATACGGATCCGGTCGTTAAACCGGAGCAGGCGCTTGTCGTTACGGAAATTCTTGAAGCGATTTACGAAAGCGCCAGAACCGGCAAAACCGTGTACTTCTCACCACATCAGACAGTTTAACTCCATTAAAGCGATAAAGCGATAAAGCGCATAATAAACTTTCTGATTGGCGATAAAAACTACCGATTAAACGCGGTCGCTCATCCTTGAAGTACTCCGATAGGAGTTTTTCTCATAATTTTTTTGGAAATGAAGGAGGAAAAACGATGAAACTGGGTGTGTTTACCGTATTGTTCGGCCAGAAGTCTTTTGAAGAAATGCTGGATTATGTGGCATCCAAAGGCTTGCATGCCGTTGAGCTGGGAACCGGCGGGTATCCCGGAAACGCCCATTGCAATCCGCAAGAGCTGCTGAACGATGCGGGCAAATTGAAGGCTTTCAAGCAGGCGATCGAATCTCGTGGACTGATGATCAGCGCGCTCAGCTGCCACGGCAATCCGCTTCATCCGCAAAAGGATGCGGCCAAGGAATTTCACGAGGCTTTCGTGCAAAGCGTCGAGCTGGCAGAGCGGTTGGAAGTTTCCGTTGTCAATACGTTTTCCGGATGTCCGGGCGACCATGAGGACGCCAAGTACCCGAACTGGCCGGTCGCACCGTGGCCGAACGATTACCAAGAAATTTTGAAATGGCAGTGGGAGCAAAAGGTCATCCCCTACTGGACGGAAATGGGGAAATATGCAGCGGATCGCAATGTGAAGGTCGGGCTGGAGCTTCACGGAGGATTCTCCGTACATACCCCCGGCACGCTGCTGAAGCTTCGCGAAGCGGCGGGAGAAGCGATCGGGGCAAACCTCGATCCGAGCCATATGTGGTGGCAGGGCATTGATCCCGTGCAGGCGATCCAGATTTTGGGGCGTGCGGGCGCCATTCATCATTTCCATGCGAAGGACACCGCGATCGATCAGAACAATGTCAACAAGTTCGGTGTGACCGACATGCAGTCTTATACGAACATGCTCGATCGTGCATGGCAATTCCGCTCCGTCGGATACGGCCACGGTTTGAAGGATTGGGCCGACATGATGAGCGCGCTGCGTCTGGTCGGCTACGATTATGTCGTCAGCATCGAGCACGAGGACGGCATGATGTGGATCGACGAGGGCTTCACCAAAGCGGTGGAAAATCTGCAGCAGGTGCTGATCCGTGAACCGCTTGGCGAGATGTGGTGGGTTTAGTCATTTTCCTTTGTTTACCAAACCGGTTGCCGTAAATGGCGGCCGGTTTTTTTGTGGTACGCCGAGCGAAGCTTGGATGTACTTTCAGGGTTCATTTTACTCTATTAAAAGGTCATTCTACTTACATGTTTTATTTTAGGGCCGTTGCTCTAGCACCCTTTCACTCAAGATCATATATTGATAGTGGACAGGATATTCAACGAGAGGCGTGAAGGGAAATGGCTCAATGGAGCGATCAAGCAGTAAATGAAATCCTGAATCAGCGCTTGCCCCATTATCATAAAAACTTTCCGCTGATGTTTTTCTGGAGTCAAAAAGGCGGATGCACCTCACTAGCCAAAATTGAACAAGATTACGGCCTCACCCACTCTCCCTTGAAGCTCATCAGCGAATCCGTGCATCATAATTCCGCAGCCATGACTCGTAGCGGAAATGCTTCCGGAATCGTTTTTTCCACTATAACGGATTCATTGCCGACGTATGCAAGCTTCTATGATAAAGAAGCGTTGAATCTGGCAGAGCATGTATTCCGCAAGGACATTGTGCTTTATGGTTATCACAACAAGCCCATTTGAGCGGGAGAATGCCCCGCATGCTTTCGCTTACCATAAATTAACACTAAAAATAAAACGCTTTCTGCGATAAAATTTGGTTACGTATTCTCCCAATAGGCATACATAAGGAGCTGTAACCATGAAGAAGAAATTAGCCGTTTTATTAAGCGGAGCCGCAATCGGGCTCACACTCGGCGTCGCACAAGCGCAAGCCGCATCTTATACTGTGCAGCCGGGGGATTATTTGTGGAAAATCGCCGTTGCCAATGAAACCACGGTTGAGCAGTTGATGAATGACAATCATTTGGCCTCTTACGACTTATATCCCGGACAGGTGCTGCAGGTTCCCGATTTAAAGGATCGTTATACCGTGCAGTATGGGGATGTGCTGTGGAAAATCGCCGCGAAATTCGGTATAGGAATGGACAAGCTGATCGCTGCCAATCCCCAGCTGACCAATCCGAATAATATTTGGCCGGGTCTTAAACTCGTCATACCTGAAAAGCCTCCGGCTTTTGCGGACGGTGTTTTCCCCCTGAAAAAAGCAGCCTACTCGCCCTTAACCGACAATTACGAGGAAGCCAGAGCTTGGTCTGCGAGTGCCCCTGCACAGCGCAGCCATGAGGGCGTGGATGTGTTTGCGGATAAGGGAACGCCTGTCTACAGCGCGATGGACGGGACAATCGTCAGGAAAGGCTGGAATGAATACGGCGGCTGGCGGCTGACGGTAACAGCAGATCAAGATACAGAGTTCTATTACGCGCATCTATCAAAATATGCGGACGGCATCAGTGAAGGCGGGCAAGTCAAGAAGGGGCAGCTGATCGGCTATGTCGGCAATACGGGTTATGGACCGGTCGGTACCGAAGGAAAGTTTTTGCCGCATCTGCATTTCGGAATTTATAAGGTCAATCCGTGGCATGCGATCGACCCTTTCGTATATTTGAAATGGTGGGAGTTAAGCCAATAGGCTTCGGGTTTGGGCTGCCCCTCTGCGGGAAGCAGCGGGACAGGCGGCTTTGCCAATGCTCGAATGACTTGACACTGCAGGATTGAACCGATAGAATAATTTTAATCTAAAAGCTATATGCGAAAAGGATATTTCAAGGAGGTTCAATCGATGCCAACGGATCGCGACTCTCGCAGCGGCGAGCTTTCCCTTCAGCTTTTTGTCGTGCTTTCCCGGGCGCATCGCTCCATTGTCGAGCACGCTCAGCGGGACATTCAGCGGCATCAATTGAATCTGACGGAATTTGCCGTGCTGGAGCTTTTGTACCATAAAGGTCCACGACCTCTTCAGCAAATCGGCGGAAAAATATTGCTGACAAGCGGCAGCATCACTTACGTGATCGACAAATTGCAGGAAAAGGGATATCTTGCCCGTAAGCCCTGCGAGCAAGACCGCAGGGTCACTTACGCGCATATCACGGAAAGCGGCCGGCGGCTGCTCGATCAAATTTTTCCGATGCATATAGAGGCCATTGAAAGGGCGTTGTCCGGATTGGACAACAGCGAGAAGGAGCAGGCGGTTCAGTTGCTGAAAAAGCTCGGTATGGCCGCCGAACAGAGTTTGGGATAATCGACGCCAAGCCGAAATATATCGCTAAAATTAACCTCCAAACCATAATTACAGTGGTTTGGAGGTTTTGTTTTTGCCCAATCACGCCTATTATTTCGCACTTCTGGGG
>CAZESH010000098.1:0-13028 GCA_964514665.1 uncultured Caryophanales bacterium | reverse complement strand
GTATAAGGATGCTGCGGATTTTTGAAAATTTCCCGCTTCGTCCCCTGCTCCACGACCTTCCCGGCATACATCACAATGACCCGGTCGCACATGTCGGCAACCACTCCCAAGTCATGCGTGATCAGAATAATCGAAGTTTCCAGCCGCTGCTGCAGATCCTTCATCAGACGCAGGATTTGCGCTTGGATGGTTACATCCAGCGCGGTAGTCGGCTCATCCGCAATCAGCAGCGTCGGATTGCAGGAAAGTGCGATCGCAATCATCGCCCGCTGGCGCATTCCGCCGGAAAATTCATGCGGATACTGCTTAAAGCGGGCTTCCGGATTGGGAATTCCCACCAGACTCAACATCTCAATGGCCCGCAGACGGGCTTCCGCTTTATTCATTTGCTGGTGCTTGACCAAGCCCTCCGTAATCTGCCTGCCGATCGTCATTGTCGGATTTAAAGAGGTCATCGGATCCTGAAAAATCATCCCCATATCGTTGCCGCGGATCAATTCCATTTCTTTTTCCGACAGAGCCAGGATATCCTTATCCATAAATCGAATGCTGCCTGCTTTCACGCGTCCCGGCGGAGAAGGAATCAGCCGCATCAAGCTTTGCGCCGTCACGCTTTTTCCGCAGCCGGATTCGCCGACGATTGCCACGGCCTCGCCTTTGTTTACATGAAAGCTTACACCCCGCACCGCCTGTACTTCACCACCGCGCACAAAAAAGGAAACTTGCAGATCATCCACTTGTAAAATCGGTTGCATGCCATCCACCTCCTATCGTCTCATCTTCGGATCGAATGCATCGCGCAAACCGTCCCCGAACACGTTGAATGCAAACATCGTCAAGCTGATAAAAAAGGCCGGGAATAAAAAACGCCAAGGAAAATAAAACCACCCTGCCATCGAATCGCTGAGCATCGTGCCCCAAGAAGCTTTGGGGGCTTGTACGCCAAGGCCTAAATAGCTGAGAAAGGCTTCGGTGAAAATGGCCGAAGGAACTGTCAAGGTAAGCGTTACAATAATCGGTCCCATGGCGTTCGGAATGAGATGACGAAACAGAATGCGCATCGATCCGGCGCCCAATGAACGTGAGGCGAGCACGAATTCCTGTGATATAAGCTGCATGATTTGGCCTCGCACGATCCATGCCATGTTGATCCAACCGGTAATGCTCATCGCCACCACGATCGTCATCAAACTTGGGCCCATTACGACCAGCACTAGGATCACGACAAGCAAATAAGGCACGGAATTGAAAATTTCCGATATGCGGTTCATGATTTCATCGGTTTTTCCTCCGAAATAACCCATAATCCCGCCATAGACAACACCGATAATCAAATCGATCAGGGCCGCCATCACGCCGATAAACAAGGAGTAGCGCGCCCCCATCCAGGTTCTAGCGAACATATCCCTGCCAAGATCGTCCGTTCCGAACCAATGCTCCGCGGAAGGTCCTTTATTGGTGATATCCAAATAATTGGTGATCGGATCAAAGCGGGAAATCATCGGACCGAATATCGCCATGAGGAGAACGGCGATCATCAGCCAAAAGCCGAACACGGCCAACCGATTCTGATTCAGCCGCTGCCAGATGTCCTTCCATGAGGAGAGGCTTTCCCGTTCTATTTGTTCGGCTTCGCGTTCATCGCGTTTAAGAGGAAGAAAATCCTGCTTGCTAAGCTGCTTTGCCGCACTGCTGTCATTTTGGCCGGTCATTAGGCTTCCTCCTTCACATCGGTTAGCTTGATCCTGGGATCTATAAACACATAGGCGATATCCGTGAAGAAACGGGCAGTCATCAAAATGATCGCATAAAAAATCGTAATCCCCATGATCACCGGATAATCGCGATTGCTTACGCTGTCGACAAAATATTTGCCCAGACCCGGAATGCCAAAAATCCGTTCAACGACAACCGAGCCGGTTATGACGGCGGCTGTGAGCGGACCGAGATAGGTGACGACCGGCAGCAAGGCATTTCTTAACGCATGGCGAAGCGTGATCACGGTTCCGGTCAAGCCTTTCGATTTTGCCGTTTTGATATAATCCATCGAAAGCACTTCCAGCATGCTCGATCGCGTCAGACGCGCTATAAAAGCGATCGGCAGCGCGGACAAAGCGATTGTCGGCAGCACGAAATCCATCGGACTGCGCAAACCCGCAACATTAAACCAGCCCAGCTTTACGCCGAAAAAGTATTGAAGCAAAGCCGCGATCACAAAGTTCGGCGCGGAAATGCCGATGACCGCCAAGGACATGGCCGAATTATCCAGCAGACCGCGGTGTCGCAAGGCGGCGGCGATGCCTAATCCGATACCGGTCAAAACGGAAACGATGATCGCCACGACACCGAGTTGAAGCGAATACTTAAAAGAGCTGCCGATAATCCGGTTCACTGTCAAATGCTGCGATTTCATCGACATCCCCAAATCCCATTTAGCGAGATTCTTCATATAGGTTCCGTATTGAATCCACAATGGCTTGTCCAAGCCGTAATGATGCTCGAGATTTTTACGGATTTCAAGCGGCATTTGTTTTTCCTGGGTCAGCGGATCGCCGGGAACGGCTTTCATCAGAAAAAAAGTCGTGGAGGCCAGAATGAACAAGGAGAGCAGCATAAAAACAATTTTTCTCAGCAAATAACGCGTCATGTCGTTTCGCACCTCCCATATTGTTTTTGACTTGATCTTTCATCTATGCATCAATCGGGGAAAACCCCTGTTTCAGTCATAATTAAATCGAGGTATATATGGTACCCCATATATACCTCGACGGCTTGCAAGTGAAGCTTCTCCATCACCAAAATGGATTAATTTTCAATATAACCGCGAGTATAGTCCATGTTGCCGGCATAGTCCATAATTACATTTTTAACCTTTTCGTTTTGCTGCCATACACTGGTGTAATAGTAGATCGGCATAATCACCATGTTGTCTTGGATCAACAGTTTTTCTGCCGCAGCCATGGCATCCATGCGGGTTTTCGCATCGCCGCTGGCATAAGCTTTATCAACCAATGCATCGTAATCGGCATTTTTCCAGCCCGTGTCGTTATTGCCGCTGGTGGATTTAAACAAGTCGATATAAGTCATCGGATCGTTGTAGTCAGCTCCCCAACCTGCGCGGGCAATTTGATAGTTCAGGTTTTGGCGGGTTTTCAGGAATACTTTCCATTCCTGATTTTCCAATTTGACGTCGATGCCGAGGTTCTTCTTCCACATATCGGCAATGGCTTGGGCTATTTTCTTATGACCTTCACTGGTGTTGTACATCAAGGTCACATTGTCGGGCCAGGCGCTTAAGCCTTCCTCCTGCAAGCCTTCCTGCAGCAATTTCTTGGCTTCTGCATAATCTTCTTTGAAATAAGCCGTGTCCGGATGTTCTTCACGGAACGACTTTTTCTCGCCCGCGATCCCCGGGGTCACGACGCCGTATGCGGGAAGCTGGTTGGCCTGGGTGACTTTGTCGACCAGATCTTGTCTGCTGATGCCCATGGAAAGGGCTTTGCGGATTTTCACGTTGTCAAACGGTTTCTGTGTCACGTTGAACTCGTAATAGTAAATGGAAGCTTTACCGGTAATGTGCAGCTTGCCGTCTTTCTTCAGCTGTGGAATCACGTCGAGCGGAACTTCGCCGACAGGGGAACCGTTCCAATCCAATTGGCCGGTGTTAAACATATTCATTTCCGTGGAAGCTTCCTGAACCATGCTCATGTCGACTTCGCTCAGCTTCACGTTCTTGGCGTCATAATAATCCGGATTTTTCTTCAATACGATTGTATCGTTATGGTTCCATTGGTCGAGCAGGAAAGGACCATTGGTCACCATTGTTTTGGCATCGGCGGCCCAGTTCGGATTGCTGCCGATTGCTTTTTCATCCAGCGGATAATAAGTAAAGAATGAAACCAAGCTGTCAAAGTAAGGCGTAGGATTGACCAAGTGGACTTCCAGTGTTGTATCGTCAAGCGCTTTGACGCCGATTGTACCGGGATCTTTAGTCTTTCCTGAGTTGTAATCTTCCGCGCCTACCAAATAGTAAAGCTGGTAAGCATACGGAGAAGCCAGTTTTGGATCCAATGCGCGTTTCCATGCGTATTCGAAATCATGCGCGGTTACTTTGTCCCCATTGCTCCATTTCACATCGTCGCGCAAGTGGAAGGTCCAGGTTTTCTTGTCTTCGGAAATATCCCAGCTTTTGGCAATGGTTTTTTCCGCCTTTCCGTCTTTGTTCAGG
Organism: uncultured Caryophanales bacterium; assembly: GCA_964514665.1. Taxonomy (GTDB): domain Bacteria; phylum Bacillota; class Bacilli; order Paenibacillales; family KCTC-25726; genus CAZESH01. Next base: position 8,800 of record CAZESH010000098.1, on the reverse strand, counting down.
CGGGTCAATCCGTCATACATACCGATCAAAACGGTAAATGACGCGTTGTCTTGCGCCGTTCCCGGATCCAGTGACGGCGGTTCGCTAACGATATTCATTCGGAATACCTGCTTATCCGCCAAACCGGATTTCGATCCGCATCCCGACAAGACCGCTCCCAACACGAGAGTGAGCGTCAGGATGAGAAATAGACTGCGTTTAATCCCCTTCTTCATCGATGATCCTCCTTGAAATTATCTTTATTTTTTTCCAACCTCATGATCCATGTAAGACCAGTGGTCAAAAAATACAATTAATGCATTTAATATACAACCATCGGTCAAAAAACTCAAGAAAAAAATCCTTGTTTTTCTTATGTTTTCGTGCATTTGCGCGTTAAAGCGGCAATTTGCTTGCTCTTTTATTTATATGAAATCTGCACTTTCATTTACGTTGTTTTTTTGAAAATTCACCTGCTCGGCGATATTCAAAATCAGTAATCCGGCGGTGATAAAAAACCGATTATGCGGCTTCATCCACCTCTCCCTAAGTGGCCTGAATATGCCTGACAATCAGAATAATAGAAAACAGGACGTAAAAAAAACATAAAATCAGGAAGCCGATCCGCCATAGCGTACGAAAGATTTTGCGACCGTCGATCTCGCCTGTTTTATGGTTCTGCATACTCCCCATCAGGCCGCCTGAAAGCAGAAAAAGCAAAATGACCAGCCATATTCCGTTCATTCCGGAATGAAATAACTGGTCGTACATGGCCGATACGGAACCGATCAGAAAGAAGGTGGTGAAGTCGGAGGAAATACCGAATGCTTTTTTTCTGTCCTGATATAAAGATAAGCTTATGATCCAGACGATCGCAAACGTCAACAAGGGAATCGCGGAAAGATAAGCATAAATATGGACGATCACTTGCCACATGACCTGCATTTAGTCGTCACCAGCTTCCGGTTAGGGTATGTCGAAGATTTCCGATTATGCATCAATATCTCCCGATTCCAGTCCTTTGAGCAAATGATAAACCACTTCATGAACAGGGGCTTTTTCTCCATTTTGTTCCATAATATGAAGTATGCTTCCAGTGATCCAATCGGCCTCGGTTTGCCTGCCGTTCAGTACATCCTGCAGCATGGAAGAATGGTTGCCGGCAGTTTTACTGCACACTTCAAGAATTTGCTCCCACAGGTTCCCGTCAATTTGTACGCCGGCCAGCTCCGCCGCCCGCGCACCCTCATGAAAAAGCCTTTCCATTAAAAGAAGCGCATGCCGGGAACTCGGCAACGTGCCGTTGCGCACTCGCATTAAAGCGGTTAAAGGATTGATAAGATCATTGATCAACAATTTATTCCAGACAATACTAAGCGTATTTTTCGACAACAAGCTTTCAAATCCTGCACTTTTCAGGAAATTTATCAGAAGTTTTTCATTTGATGTCCAGTCTTCCCCCTGTTCAAAGGCTTTTCCGACTTTTGTGCTGCCTTTGCCGGTATGCTCCACCGCATGCGCTGACAGCCTTTTGGCTGCTTCAGTCGTTGCGGCAATGTAAATTTGCGAAGCGTCAATCGTCTCGACCAGCTTTTCAACGTGGCCGATTCCATTTTGAAAACACAATAGAGGCGTATCGCTTCCGAGCACCGCATGCAGCATCGTGATCAGCTGATGGGAAATGTCCTTTTGCTTTACACACAAAAAAATCCAATCTGTATGTACGGCGTCTTCAGTCATTTCATTAAAGGAAACGCAGTGCGGATGGGACGATATCTCCACGCCGTTCTCCCTCAAGGTGATGCCTTTTCCGTTTAGCAGCCCGGCCTGCTCGCGTGTTCTGCAAACCAGGGTCGCCTTGATTCCCGGCACCGCGGATAATTTCGCGGCAAAGAGCATGCCTAATGCCCCCGCACCAATCACTTTTATGTTCATTTCCATCCTCCCGATCGACTTCCCGTCCACTATACCAAATGAACTCAAAGAAAAAAAGATCCCACTTGGGATCTTCCTTTATGCTGATGATCTAGTCGAAACCGAACCGGTTACTCGATTCTTTCCAAATTTCCGTTCGCATCCATTTTGAAACGGGGTTTCTGCTCCTCTTCCTCCGCAAGAAATGCAAGCTTGCGTGCGCGATCCATAATTTGTATCAGCGCCTTGTAGTCGTCATTGACCACCTGGTAGTCCGTTTCCACTTCATTGACCTGTTTGTTCAGGCCGTCATTTTCTGTACGAAGTCTCTGAATTTCCTCATCCTTTTCTTTCAACTCTCTCTCAAGCTGCTTGATCTGCCGGTTATAATCATGATGGCTTCCTTTCCATTGACGCAAAAAACGAATGACCGTGTCCATCGAAAGCGATTCCACGGAAATCTGTTCCTTTTCCGATCCTGAAGGATCGTTATAATTCGAGATCACAGCCGTATTCGTTGAAACCTGCAGCTGTTTTTTCTGACGATTCCGCTTTTGCCGCTGCGCCTTGGCAATCTGGATAGCGGCCTCGTATTTTTTCCGGACACAGCTGTTCCAGCGAAATCCGCAGGCTGCAGCCGTGCGTCCAATCCGCTCGCCGACCTCTTCGAACGCTCTCAGCTGGGTGCTTCCCTCACGGATATGCCGGAGCGTCACCTCGGCCAGAATCAAATCGTCATCTGTGCTCCAAGCATCTTGCCTCACTGTCGACATAAAATCAAAAACCTCCTTACTATACTCAGGAACGGACAACTCGTTCTTTGAAAAAATTACCTTATTTTATCTCTATGCTCATAATAGAGTTCATAGAATCTATTTCTATACTACTTTGTATTGCCATTTTTTTTTGAACTCATACATAACGCAAGAAGGAAAGGGACAAGATTAAAAAATAACCCGCAAATTTTTAAAATGTTCGCAAATTTGTCACGAACACCGTTTACACTGATGGAGGCAAACGCTATAATAAACTTTAGGTTTATTTGCTGAATACATAAAAGATGTGACTAAGGAAGGGGGATGGAATTGCATGGGAATTAACGGCAGAATGTTCCGTGTTCTCGGGTTTTGGACGCTCGTGATTGCGCTTATGGCTCTGGCAGGAAAATTTAATCAAATGGCGCTTTTGTTTTTCTTTCAAACTGCCGCCTTCGTCCTTTTGGGATATATGAATTTGTCGGAAAAAACCTACGTTTTGCTTTTCTGGGGTTACTTGATTCTTTCCTTCACCGGAATTACGTACTGGTCTTTCTTTAAAATGCCGCTTTACTGATCCGCTGCGGTGCCGAAAAGTATAAAAAAGGTGGAAGAGCCTAGCGCTCCTCCACCTTTTTTCTTTGCTCCAGCACCTTGAACAGCTCGCTCATCTGATCGCTGAGCAAAAGCTGCCGGATCGCCCTGTTCTTCTTCGCTGCCGGGTCGAAGGGATCCAACGCCGCATGGGACTGAAGCTTGTCCAATATCCCTTCGGATATGAGAAATCGCTTTTGCGTGAGCAAGCTCCATTCCTTAAACCCAAGCATTTCTCCTGCCGCTATGAGCGAAGAAAAATTTACATGCGCGGTAATGTCCTGCTCGCCGACAAATCGATAGGGATTATCGTTGGCCGTATGATTGCGGTAGCACATCAAGGTGCCTTTCATTCTATGGGCGGCATAAAGCTCCTCCCGCGTATCGCCATAATCGATAGTCAGCAAAATACCCGACTTTATCGTTTTCGCCGTCCTCGTCAGCCAAGCTTCGGCAGCCGTGTTTACTTCCGCTTCCTGCTGCTCCCTCAAATCGGCGGGATTTCTCGCAAGGAATGCCTCCAGCTGCTTGGACAGCGGGTGAAGTGTTTCGTAAAATGCCGCCTGCTCCATGTCCCAAGCAACGAAAACCTCCATCATTTGTCCTTGCCGTTTGCGAATACGGTGTACGGGGAAGGCGTCGATCAGCTCGTTGGAGAAGACAATGACATTCTCGTAAGGCCCTTGAGCAAACCACTCATCTCCGGTCATTTGCGCAATTTTGCGGATATGCCCGGAAAGTGTTTCGCTCTGCATTTTTCTGTGAAAAGCACTTGCATCAATGAGCGTGTATGTCAAATTATCGTAATGCTGCGGGAAGCGGCTGCTGATCTCATCTAGAATTTGCCGCGCCAGCCGGCCGCTGCCCGCTCCCCATTCCACTATGCGCAGTTTCCCGTCCAAGTCCTCACTGCGTCGCACAAAGGCGTGTGCGAGCATCTCGCCCATAATCGAACCAATCTGAGAACTTGTGTAAAAATCTCCTTGCGTTCCGATTTTGGGCCGGTCCGCCATATAATATCCGAACTCCGGATGATACAATACCAGATCCATGTAATCGCGAAAAGAGATGCTTTTATCCGGCGCAGAACGAATCGCCGCAACCAGAGCGGCAATTAGCTGCGGTTGTCCGGAGGCTTGTCCAATCATTGCGGTACCTTCTTTCTTCAGATCATCGAGACGCAATTTGCAACCTTTTGGATAAAGACAAAGTCGAAACGAACCGTTATAATGAATATTAGCATTTGATAGAAGGAGATTGGCTGACATGAAAAAAATCGCATCATCCCTACTCACAATTCTCATCTTAACTTTGTTGGTCAGCGCATGCAGTGACGGCAAGAAACTGAAAGAGCAGCTTATGAACGCTTACGGCAAGCAGACGGAAATGCAAAATTACAGCTTTAGCGGCAAGGCCAAGCTCAGCTCGGACGAAACGCCGACGGCAAAAAATCCGCTGACCTCTCCCTTGCTGGCATTGATTAAACAAAGCGCCGTTACCTGGCAGGGTACTGCCAGCAGCGATCCCGTAAGGCTCGAGAGCAAGCTGTCCGTTGCACCGGAAGGTACCGATACCACCTGGGAAATCCCTCTATTGATCAAGGATAACAAAATGTATGTGCACTTGCCAGTCGTCAATAAACCGGAGGAATTTTTTCAGGCCGATTTGCAGGAATTGAGCGCTTTTTCGAAGCAAAACAATCCCTTTACCCCGGAAAAGGTCAAGCAAGCCAGCCAAATTTCTTCCACCTTGATGAAAGACCTGATCACGGTGATCGATCCGAAATCGTTCGGGCAAGGAAAGCAAGCCGCGGACAGCGAATTCAATACGGTAAAAATCGTGATCGAACCAAAGAACTGGCAGACCTTTCAAAAAGCCCTATCCGAGCAGCTTCCGCAATTTTCCGAGACACTGAAAAACGCCGGCTTTCCGATTACCGATCAAACTGTAAGCGATTGGAAAGCGAAGCTGGGCACATCGGTGCTGAATCAACCGTTGGAAATCAGCGTGTCAATGGATAAAGACGGCTTTGTTCGCAGGGAGTCGATCAACCTTGACGCAACTGCAACCGATGCCCAATCAAAGCCATTCAAGATAAAGCTGCAAATGGAAAATGCTTACGACAACATCAACCAGAACCCGGCCTTCACCATGAAAATACCGGAAAACACCAAATCCTTGACCGATCTGTTCAAGCTTTTGCTTCCCGCGGCAAAGTAAGCAGCCAGAACGGATATCTTCCAAACCCGCCCTAATCTATACGATTAGCGGCGGGTTTTTATTGACAGGCAAATCGTCTGAAAGGAATGAAGTTTTTTAGGCATGTTTTCTTTGTTTTTATGATAATCTGTTCGTAGAGGTACCTTCAGGGGGGCGTTTTGTCTTGCCAAAAACAGTTTCTCATACCGTTGCCGTCATCCTTTTACTCCTCGTCTTTCTTACGCCAACCAACCGTCCGGCATTTGCAGATACTTCATTGGAGGATGCGAAGAAGCTGCTGCAAAAAGGATTGACCATTCATGAAATCGATCGCGAGGTCAGCCGCCTGACGCAGCAGGAGACGGGTCTCAGCAGCCAAATCGACAGCAATCTGAAGAAGACCACCGAGCTGGAGCTGAAAACCGCACAAAGCCGCGAGTACGCCGGAAAAATTCTGCGGTCTTATTATATGGGGGAACGCAGCTCGCTATGGCTGCTGCTGTTTCACGCCAAAAGCTTTCAGGATTGGATGACCGTTTATGATTATTTAAATATTGTAATGGCTAACGACATCCGAACACTGAAGCAGCATCAAAGCAGCATTCGCCAGCTGGCGGAACTGAACACACAGCTGGGACAAAGCAGGCTGGAATTAAAAAAGCTCAAGGATGCCTTTCTGGCGCAAAAGGAGCGGCTCGTCGCCATGCAGCAAGAGCTCGACAGCGAGCTGTCCGCTGCCCGCAACGGGGCGGAAATCAAACAACAAATCAGCGACTTGAACAGCTCCTGGGAGCAAAAGGGACTGCCGCTTTTCAAAGGCTATCTGGAAGCGATGTCGTCAGCGATGAAACAGCTTCCCGACTATTTGTCCTCCCATCAGGACAGTCTGAAAATGGACGGTTTTGCTTATGTGCTCTCCATCAAGGATACGGAGCTGACGGATTTTTTGCGCAGCAAAGACCCGTTGTTTAATCATGTAACCTACACTTTCTCCAAAGACAAGATTACGCTTGACGCCAAACAGGACGGATCGTCCCTGCAGCTGACGGGACATTATTTGCTCGAAGAGAAGCCTGAAAACGCGCTGCGGTTCGTGATTGACGGTTTGAGCTACAACGGCTTTCAGCTGCCGGATACTACCATCCAAGCCCTGCAGGAGCAGATCGATCTGTCGATCTATCCGAAGCAGATCGCTTCATTCTTGATCGCCACCGCAGTAAACATCGGGCAAAACGTGCTGAACGTCGACTTTTCTTTCGATCTTTCCCAATAAAATTTAAGGGGCCGGCCGGGCTTCCTGCAGCTTTTTCAGCTTTTCCCACAGCTCATCCGCTGTCATCTCCCCGCTATAGAACATGGTGATCCATTCTCTTAGCTGCGTTCTTGTTTGATGCAGAGAAGGATCAACCGATAACAGCCGTCCCTTTTGTACAGAGTCGCGGATTTCCCCGATCAAAGCGCTGTTCGGACCGGCGGCCATGCCGTATGCCGGGACCCACGCCGGCAGCAGCAGCGATTTGTGCAGCGCATCGACTTGATTGGCTTGAGAAACGACCTCCTCTATCCACAGCAGCGCTTGCGGAATTTGCCTGCTGTATGCCGAGATCGTGAAGCTTCTTCCGCTTAAGGCTGCCCCGTGGAAAGATCGGCTTGAGGAAGCCGGGGTTAAAAAGCTGACGTCCAAGCTGTCGCTTTGCTGCTCGAGATAGCTTGAAGCTTTGGCAATCATATACGTAATATTTCCTTGTTTTAACTGCTGCCACGGATCAAATTGATCCGTTACAAATGGATAACCGTTCAATCGCTCCGATGCTGCGGCGGTTTTGGAATCCGGATTTTGCTTGCCGCCTTCCTTTAACAGGTAAAAGCTGTTTAACAGCTCGGCAACGCTCGGCTGCTGCCCGCCTGCTCCAGATTGTTCCTGCGGCCAAGTACTGCCGAGTGACCAGATCAAGGATAAAAAGGCATCGGGATCCTGAGGATCGACATAAAGACCAATCGCTGCCGCATCCTTTCCCTGATCCTTCACGGTTTTATTGATCTCCAGCAGCTGTTCGGCCGAAACCGGCGGATTGGCAGGCTTGGAAGCCGCGACATTCTTTTTGTTCCATGCCAGCACGTAGCTGTCGACATCCAGAGGAATGCCCCATATGTATTTGTTCCACTTGAGCTGTTTAAGAATCGGGCTGAATTGATTGGCTTGCACGTCATTGGTAAACCATTCGTCCGTCTTGTTGGACAGAAAGCCGTTAGCCGAAAACTCGCCAACCCAAGAGTTGTCCAACAGGAACACATCCGCCGAACCAGAGCTTGCAGCGGCTTTCAAGTCGCTATATGCCGCGGTATCTGCGATATTGTCCAAGATTACTTTAATTTCTGGATTTTTCTTTTCAAAAGCTTGATTGATTTGCTGGAGCATAGTAAATTCGGAGGCTTTCATTGAAACGACGACGCGAAGCTCGGTCTTTTTCAGCACAGGCTGTCGTAAGCCCGGCTGTTCGGACAACGCCGTCTTTTCCTTCGGAGGCTGATAGGCAGACGGATCGAAGATTGCTTGTCCCATCACCTGCGTGAGGATTAAAACGGTTAAAATCACGACAGAAAACAGAATATACCAGCTTTTCTTCTCAGTCAAGGCTTGTCTCCTCTCTGGAATAAAACATCTTCCCGACTCGTTTCAATCCTTCCCTATTACTATATCAAAAATCATTTTGCTTTTGGCGAAAAAAATAACCGCCGAAGATCGGTTTTGGATTCACTTCCTTGAAGTTCGAAAGGCATTTTACACCCCGGCAGCTCGGTTCTGAGGGGGATTTCTGATTGGGGTTTCGATTGCTTTCCGGCGGAGATGTTTGAATGACCAGTCCAGGCCTGACAGACCAAGAACTATCGAAGCATATGCTTAAAAGCGGAGATCTCCGACTTTCATGGTACTAGGTCTCTCAGGTCTTCCCTTAAGCAACGGAAAGCAAACTCACCGGGGAACCCAAAATGCCTTTCGAAAATAGGGGAACCCTTGTCGATAATCAAACAACCGCCATTTGGCGGTTGTTTTTGGCTGCCCGAGAAACTCAGAATAACTTGAATTGAGACCTATAGGGCTGGGGGTATCTTCTGTAGAGACCTGGCGATCGCCTCCCAAAACCGGGAAAATACCGCAATTTCTAATCCCATTTCCTGGTTTTGGGCAGCGACGGAAGAAAATGCCCCCCACCCGGCAAAAAGACTTAATTTAATTATACGGTTTCTCGAAGTCTCAACCTCAAAGCAAATCGGTAGCCAACTGGGCGATGCGCGAACGCTCGCCTTTTTCCAAGGTGATGTGGCCGCTTAGCGACTCCTGCTTGAAACGTTCCACC
>CAZESH010000097.1:0-13188 GCA_964514665.1 uncultured Caryophanales bacterium | reverse complement strand
GCCGGTGCGCTTAAACCATGATCTTGCAAATATCGTTTGTGAAATCCACGGGATCCTGGACCGGCAGTCCTTCGATCAAAAGGGCTTGGTTATACAATAAGTTGGTGTATAAATTCAGCTTCTCTTTATCGTTGTCATAAGCCGTTTTCAAGGACTGGAACACCTCATGGTTGACGTTGATCTCCAGCACCTTCTCCGCTTTTACATCCTGGCTGCCAGGCATCGCTTTAAGTATTTTCTCCATTTCAATCGTCACTTCACCGTCTGTTGACAAGCATACGGGATGGCTCTTCAAGCGTTTCGAAGCCTTTACATTTTTCACTTTGCCTGCCAGCAGATTTTTCATATAATCGAAAAGCTCCTTGCTGTCGTTTTCTTCCGCATCGGCTTGCGGATCATTTGCGTCCGGTTCAATCCCCAGGTCGCCGCTCGATACCGATTTGAATTCCTTCTCCTTGTAATTGATCAGCATCTTGATCGCGAACTCGTCGATCTCATCGGTAAAGTATAAAATTTCGTAGCCCTTGTCGGCCACCAGCTCGGTTTGCGGAAGCTTCTCGATCCGTTCAATCGAGTCCCCGGAAGCGTAATAGATGTACTTCTGATCCTCCGGTATTCTCGATACGTATTCCTCCAAGGTTACCAGTTTGTTCTCTTTGGAGGAATGGAACAGCAGCAGATCCTGCAAATCCTCTTTATGCATGCCGTAATCGCTGTATACCCCGTATTTCAGCTGTCTGCCGAAGGATTTGTAGAACTGCTCGTACTTCTCCCTTTCATCCTTCAACAAGCTTTGCAGCTGGCTCTTGATTTTATTCTTGATGTTTTTGGCGATGAGCTTTAATTGCCGGTCATGCTGCAAGAGCTCCCGCGAAATGTTCAGCGATAAATCCTCCGAATCGACCATCCCTTTGACAAAGCTGAAATAGTCCGGCAGCAGGTCGGCGCTCTTGTTCATGATCAGCACGCCGTTGGAGTACAGCTCCAAGCCCTTCTCGTATTCCTTTGTGTAATAATCGAACGGCGCATTTTCCGGAATGAACAAAATCGCATGATAAACCACGGCGCCGTCGGCGTTAATATGAATATGCTTCAGCGGCTTGTCGAAGCCGTAATGCTTTTCCGCGTAAAAATTGTCGTAGTCTTCCGCTGTCAGCTCATTTTTGTTTTTGCGCCAAATCGGCACCCTGCTGTTGACGATTTGCTCTTCCGTATAAGACTCGAATTCGTTCTCGCTGCCTTCTTTGGGACGCTGCTCCGTTACATCCATTTTGATCGGGTAGCGAATAAAGTCGGAGTATTTTTTGATAAGCGCTTTTAGGCGATACTGTTCGAGATACTCGTCATACTGCTCATCCTCGGTGTTTTCCTTGATTTTCAAAATAATGTCGGTGCCGACCGTTGCTTTCTCGCTTGGGTCTACCGTATAGCCGTCCGCACCCTTGGATTCCCACTTGAACGCCTCATCGCTGCCCAAGGCTTTGCTGATGACCGTAACCACATCCGCCACCATGAATGCGGAATAAAATCCAACCCCGAATTGGCCGATGATCGAATGATCATCCTTCATTTCGTTCTCTTTCTTGAATGCCAACGAGCCGCTCTTGGCGATAACCCCCAGGTTATTTTCAAGCTCCTCTTTCGTCATCCCGATGCCCGTATCGGAAATGGTCAAGGTCCGGCTTGCCTTGTCCGCAGTCACTTTGATGTAATAATCCTCTTTGTTGAATACCAATTGCTCGTCGGTCAGCGCTTTGTAGTATATTTTGTCGATGGAATCGCTGGCATTTGAAACAAGCTCTCTCAAGAAGATTTCTTTGTGCGTATAAATCGAGTTGATCATCATTTCCAGCAGTCTTTTCGACTCCGATTTAAACTGTTTTTTTGCCATGAACAGGTCTCCTTTCGTTGTGAAAAATCAAAACCGGAACAGAAGCCGATTTGTTAGCACTTTAACTGAAAGAGTGCTAATCCTTATTTTTATATAACATATCCTTAAATTTGATGTCAAGCTGCAAAACAGGCTGTCTTAATGGCGGACATGACAAAACGCATCGGCCTTTCGCTTCCGGGAGCGAATTTGCCGATGCGTCTCATATCATGAATTATGCCTTGGGTCCGGCTGTCAGCCCTTTAATCTTTCAAAAAAAGCTCAATTACCGGAACGGCCACCGAAGGACGCTGAACAGGCAGCGCCAAAGTCAGCGCATCTGCGTCTGCTTCATCCAATTGGATTTGGGAATGCCTCTGCGCTTGCGTAATTTTGATTTCCGAGTCGTCGTTCAGCAGCTGCGCATACTCCACGCGGCCGGCAAGGCCGGGCAGATGGATATGCTTGAACGGCCAAGTGAACAAATGCAGATACAAGCGGTTTCCCTTCTGCGTATATCTGCTGTCGGGCGGAGCGGTGAATTCGCTCGGGCCCGCCCCATAGATGGAACGGCCGTGCAGCCTCATCCATGCTCCGATGCCCTGCAAGCTCTGCAGCGATCTGGCGTCCCATTCTCCCCTGGCATTCGGACCGACATTGAGCAGCAGATTGCCGCCTTTCGATGTCGTGTCAACGAGCATTTGAACAAGCAGCTCCACGGGCTTCCAGTCCAGATTGTCGCGGTCGTATCCCCAGCTGCCGTTCAAGGTTTGGCAGGCTTCCCATACAGCCAGTTTGCCTTCCTGCATCAAGACCGTCTGCGGCTGGTACTGCTCGGGCGTGACTACGCCGCGGTACAGGTTAAGGCGGTCGTTGAGAATGATCTCCGGCTGCAGCTCCAGAACCAATTTCTCCAGCTCCTGCGAGTCCCAATCTTCGGCTCCTTTTCCTTTCGACCAGCCCCAGTCCTGCTGCTTGTAGGAAAAATCAAACCATAAGTAATCGATTTTGCCGAACCCGGTCAGCAGCTCGCGCACTTGGCCATGCAGATATTCGCGGTATTTGGCCATATCGCGGTTTTGGGCCGCTTGCTTGAATGCTTCATCGTTGCGTTGGGGATGAAATCCGTCAATCGGAAATTCGGGATGATGCCAATCGATCAGCGAATGGTAAAAGCCGACTTTCAGCCCCTCTTCCCGGAACGCTTCGACCATCGGCCGCAGCAGGTCCTTGCCGATCGGCGTGTTGGTCGCCTTGTAATCGGTAAGCTGGCTGTCCCATAGGCAGAAGCCGTCATGATGCTTGGTCGTGACGACAAAATATTTCATCCCCGCCGCCTTGGCTGCCTTGGCCCATTGCTTGGGATCATATAAATCCGGGTTGAAATGCTTGAAGTACTTGAAATATTCATCCGGATGGATTTCTTCCCGGTTCATGATCCATTCATGACGGGCGGCTGCGGAATAGATGCCCCAGTGAATGAACAAACCGAAGCGGTCATGCATCAGCCACTGTGGATCCCCATAGGATTCCGGCCATAGATAGGGTTGTGTCATGTTCTTCACTCCTTACAGTATAGTTATTCTTTCAAAGAACTCAGGAAATCGATGGTAGTTTGATCCGGCTGGGCCCATTCCTTGGTGGAAAACGGTTTCTGCATGGCTTTTTGAGCCATTTCCAAGTAATTTTTCAGGCCGAGATTTTGCACGCCCTGCACGTAGGAATTCCAATCCTTGTCCAGCGACTTGTCGCCAACGATGAAGGAAACCATCCATTCCTGAACAAATTTGTTGATGTTGGTTCGATAAAGTCCGTATTGATCGGTATCCTCCGGCTTGATCCAGGAAGCCGCGGGATAAACCTCCTTGGGCTGGTTGCCGACGTAGTTCTTCATCGTTTGATAGAGCAGATTCGATTCCAAGCCGTCCGGAGCAAAGATCGGTCTTGCAAGCACAAACCCGTTTCTGAAAATTTTCGACTGATAGATCGGTCCCATTTGATCCCAGCCTTCATTTTGCTTGGCATCGCCGGAATAGAATTTCGGCGAATCCGTTATGAACAAGGCTTGTATGCCGTCCAATCCCTTTTCGCCTGGACCTGCTTTCTTCCAAAACTTGCCTTCTTGCCCGAAGTTCATCGTTTCCTGGCCTTCAGGCGTATAGATATAGTTGATTAATTTCAGCACATTGATAATTTGTTCTTCTTTGGCCTTATTGGTCACTACAAAGGCCAAGCTGTCATAGCCGTTCCCGTAGTAGGCTGCAAAGTGCGCCCCGTTCGGCCCCTTCAAAGGCGGGATGGTTTCCCAGTATTTATATTCGGGATTGGCAGTTCCGCCGTTCAGGAAGCCTGCGCTGTAGCCGTAAGGCACGACGGCCACTTTATTTTGCGATACTTCCTGCATCAAGCCGTCGATTTTTTGGCTGAATGCCTGGGGATCGATCAAGCCCTTTTTGTACAGGTCGTGCATATACTGCAGACCCTGTCTCCATTCCGATGTAATCGCGCTGAATGTGACTTTCCCATCTTGAAGATAGATATAATCGTTGGCGTTGTTGTTGTCGACATTGTAGGCGAACGCATTCATCAGAAAGGTGATCGGATTGCCATGCCAGCCGCTTGTTCTCACCGATCCTGACAACGGAATCAGGCCATTATCCTTGAATACCTGCAGCACATGCTCGAATTCGTTCGTTGTTGTCGGCATTTGCAAGTTATACTGATTCAAGAGTTTCGTGTTGATCCAGAATTTGGATGAAAAATAGCAGTGTTGGCAGTAGTTGTAGCTCGGCAGACCGTAGATGTTGCCGTCGGGAGCCACCGCGATATTGTGAATGCTTTGATCCTCCTGAATGGCTTTCCATACATTGGGCGCATATTTTTGGATCAACTCCTGCTTGATAGGCTGAAGCACGCCCTGCTTGGCATATTTTTGAATATCGGCCGTATTGAACTGGCCTGCCCAGAACATATCCGGATAGTTGCCGCTGGCCAAGAGCAGCGACTGCTTGGATTGGAAGTCGCTCGCCGGCGCTTCGACCCATTTGATATCCAAATTAAAAGTTTTTTCCGCATACTTCGTAAACCAGTTGGTTTTCAGATCAATCAGATTGGTCGGAGCATGGGTAAATAGGGATACAGCTACAGGCTTTCCGGATCCCTTGTCCGCCGATCCGGTATCGGCCGCTTTTTGTCCTCCCGAATCCGCTGCCTTGGTTGCCTCCGGCTGCTGGGTAGAACTGGATGAGGACCCGCCGCTGCAAGCCGAAAGGACCAAGACAAGAACAAGAATGGCCGACAGCATCAAGCTCAATCTTTTGGATGTTCTTACATTCATGGATAATAACCCTCCTTTTTCATGTTAAGACTGCTCATAAACGTTATTGTAAAAAGCCTGCGCTTTATTCCTTGACCGATCCGATCATCACCCCCTTCACGAAATATTTTTGCGCAAGCGGATAAAGCATCAGCATGGGGACCGAGGAAACGATAATGACTGAATATTTTAGCAGGGTCTTCATATCTTCAAACCGCTGAAGCTGCTCCGGAGTGAGGCTCATCGACGACATCGAGGCCTGGTCCAGCACAAGGATTTCACGCAAAATCAGCTGCAGCGGAAATAAGTGTTTGGTATCAAGGAAAATCAGGGCATTGAAATAGGAATTCCACTGAAAAACGGCGGACCACAGCAGCAACACCGCGATAATAGGCTTGGAGAGCGGCAGCACGATGCGCAGCAAAAAGCCGATATCGCTGCAGCCGTCAAGCTCGGATGCTTCATAGAGCTCCTTCGGTATGGTCGATTGAAAGAAAGTCTTGGCAATAATAGCGGAGAAAATATTAAGCGCAGGCGGCAAAATGATCGCCCACCGGGTATCGAGCAAACCGAGCGATTTGACGACCAGATAATACGGCACCAATCCGCCGTTGAATATCATTGCGAAAAGCAAGGCCCAGATGAAAATGCTCCTGCCGTAGAAGGTTTTCAGGGAAAGCGGGTAAGCGAACATGATGCTTAACGCCACGCTGAGCAGGCTGCCGAATAACATATAAATAATTGAATTCCAATAACCTGTCCAAACCGTAGAGTACTGGAATACCGCCTCATAACCGAAAAGAGAGGGATCCACCGGCCAAAGCCAGACCTTCCCGCCGATAACGGCCTGTGAAGAACTGAAGGAAGAGCTGAGAATATAAATCATGGGATAAGCAACAATGACCAGAATAAAGCTGAGAATGATGTACAGCCCGACCATAAACCAGCGGTCCGCCGCAGATTCGCGTATTAGCGTGCCTGTTCCTGTTTGCATAATGTCCTCCTTCTAAAACAGACTCGTTTCTGAATATTTTCGGGACAGCATGTTGGCGGTAAATATCAAGAGGAATCCGACTACCGAATTAAACAAGCCGACAGCCACGCCAAAACTGAAATTGGCATTTTGCAGACCGATTTTATACACATAGGTGGCAATAATCTCCGAGGTACTAAGATTGAGCGGGTTTTGCAGCAGATAGACTTTTTCAAATCCTACGCCAAGAATGCCGCCGACCGCCAAAATAAACAATACGATGATCGTCGGTTTAATCGCCGGAAGATCGATATAGAGCATTTTCTTGAAGCGGCTGGCACCGTCGATTTTGGCCGCCTCGTACAATTCGGGATTCACATTGGACAGCGCCGCCAAATAAATGACCGCGCCGTAGCCGGTTTCTTGCCAGATGCCCGACCAAACATACAGCGAAGGAAACGCACCCGGATCCCCGAGAATATTCGGAACATTCTGCACCCCGAATGCACGGAAAACCTGACCCCACAATCCGGAAGTCGGCGCCAGAATAATGTCCATCATTCCGACCAGGACAACTGTAGAGATGAAATAGGGCGCGTAGGTAAACATCTGCACGATCTTTTTAAAACGCTGATGCTTGACCTCGTTCAACGCCAAGGCGAGAATGATGGTTGCCGGCAAACTGACGATCAGATAGTAGATGCTGATGGTCAGGGTGTTGGAGATAATCGGCCAGAAATACGGGGATTTGAAAAACAATTTAAACTCTTTCAATCCCACCCATGGACTTCCCCAAATTCCTTTAACCGGACTATAGTCTTTAAATGCAATCTGCGCACCAAGCATAGGAACATAGTTGAAAGTAATCAAAAAGGCGGTGGGAACGGCTATGACCAAATAAAGCTGCCAATGCTTCAATATCCTTCTCAGCGTTTCTTTGAACCGGGATTTCGCAACCACATTGGAGCGATTTGCGACGATTGTTTGGGGTTGTGCCATATGAAACCTCCTCCAAGATTTTGTGCAATCGCTTACATTACCAAGTATTAAACGACACCCCAGGCTTTTTGGCCTTTATAATTCAATCCCGGCCATTCCGGCCGATCTTTAAAATCTATGGCAATGACCGTAATATAGGGATCGCATTGACCGGCAGACAATTCAACCCGTGTCCGTTGATCCGCATGCTTCCAAAAATTTGGAGCTTTGGAGACTTCGTATCGGAGCGCCTCACCTGTCCTTAACAAGCGAACTTGTTCCACCTCCCCGATAACCCCCCTTAATTCCACCGCTTCTCTCGGGATATCCGGCACATGCAGATAAACCGTATTTAATTTGCAGGTAACGGGCCCGTAGAAACATGGAGGATAATGTACGGGCGGCTGGACCGTTCCATAAATCGCTTCACCGGAATGCTTCATCCAATCGCCGATCTCTTGCAGGCGGGTAATAGCCTCCTCGGGTAAAGTTCCATCCGGCTTTGGCCCTACATTGAGCAAAAGGTTTCCCCCTTTCCCCGAAATTTCCGACAAATAAGTGAGCAGTGTTCTTGCACTCTTGTAAGTGGATGGATCGGAATGATAGGCCCATTGATGATTCATCGTCATGCAGGTTTCCCACCAGCCTTCCGGCGGAATCTGCGGGATGAACTGCTCCGGCGTGGCATAATCTCCGACATCCGGCAAACGGTCGTTGATGATCAGATGCGGCTGAAGATTCAACAGCATCTGCTTCACTTCGCTGCTTCGCCAGCGGTCTGCTCCGAAACCGGGAACATCGAAAAAGATCATGTCGATTCGCCCATAGTTGGTCAGCAATTCCCTCAGTTGCTCCATGAATCGCTTGTGGAATTCGAACCATCTGAGCGGATCGTATTCGAAAGGTTTGGGCGATTGGATATAAGGCGCAATTGGTATCGTGGCAAAATCGGGATCATGCCAGTCGATTGTCGTGAAATAGAGTCCCACCTTTAACCCGGCCTCATGGAGCGCCTCAATGTATGGCGCGATCAAGTCCCTTCCCGGCCCTTTTTTCGCGGCGCAATAATCGGTCGTTTTCGTGTCGAACATACAGAAGCCGTCATGGTGCTTTGCTGTCAATACCACGTACTTGGCGCCCGCTTCCTTGGCGATCCGTACCCACTCTTTCGGCTCATATTGCTGCGGATTGAACCGCTCGGCCAGAGCTTCGTATTGATCGGCGGGAAGATGCTGCGCACTATGTTTCATCAGCGGCCAGGAAGCTTCAATTTCCCTTAGGGAGTAAGGGCCCCAGTGCAAGAAAATGCCGAATCTCGCTTCGTTAAACCATTGTGCTTCCGGGTGGTTGTTAGCCATTTTTTCTCACCTTTTCCTTGTTATTTTTTCAACTGCTTAATGAAAATCCAGATATTTTCTCGTCCGCTCATGGGAATTGTTCAAATGTCGCTTCATCGCTTGCACCGCTTCCGTTTGCTCGCCTTTTATGAGCGCATCCAGGACCTGCCCGTGCTCTTGCATTTCATGCTCGATAATATCGTCTGTCATTTCAGGCTGAATCAGGGCCAAATACCTTGAAACGCGCTCTATAAAGGATTCCACCAGCTGTTTCAGCAGCTCGTTGCCGCAGTGCCGCAAAATCATGCCGTGAAGGCCTTTGTTGATTTGTGAAATCAGCTCCAGCTTTTCCTCGGTTGAAACCGGATTTTGTTTCCCCCACGCCTTCATGTCGCAATCCAGCTTTTGCAGCTGTTCTTGGCTCAACCGGCGCATCGCTTTGCAGATCGCAAAGGTCTCCAAATGTGTGCGAACCTCGAAAATTTCATCGAATTCCTGCAGGCTGATGCTCATCACAAACATGCCTTTATAGGGGACCATTTTGATGAATCCCTCCGCCGCAAGCCGCTGCAGCGCTTCCCGGACGGGAATGTTGGATACGTTCAAATCACGCGCGATTTGGTCGATATTCGCTTTTTCTCCCGGAGCCAATGTGTGATCGAGAATCTGTTCCTTGATGATGTCATAAATTTCCGCCGCAATAACGGAGCGCTTTAAGACTCTTTTCAATTTTCAAACCCCAATTCATGTATAGTATAGGATGTATCGTACATGATTTTTTCGGCTATAAAGCGGCATAGCAGTCCTCAACCCACCCGGTATTTGGCAAAATACTCCGGCAGAATCTCGGTGGATGCGCCTGGCAGCTGCGGCAGCTTGTAGAAGCCGTCAACTACCGTAACCGGTTCTTTGAAAATGTGACGGATCCAGGGAATATATTCCAGCATGGCGGCATTTTGCGCAGAAGCTACCAAATGCTGATGAATTTGGCCCATATCTCCGATATGAGGACAGATTGGCAGTTCATAAGAAGCAGCCAACCCTGCCACCTGCATCCATTCCGTGATCCCGCCGACTCTGGTTACGTCCACCTGGACATATTCAACGGCCCCTTGATGGATATAATCCCGGAAGGCATATTTCGTATACACATGCTCACCTAACGCGATCGGTACATTCAAGGCATCCGCCAATTTTTTATGACCCAGGATGTCATCAGGATTAAGCGGTTCTTCCAGCCAATATAAATCAAACTCCTCGCATCTTCTGCCCCAAATCATGGCGGTATTGATATCCCATTGCTGGTTGACGTCGATCATCAAAAGTGCCCGATCTCCGATCGCCTTTCTGACAGCTTTAACGCGCTCGTAGTCTTCCCGCGGATCCGGCTTTCCCACCTTGATCTTTACCCCGCTGAATCCTTGCTCCATAATTTCCGACACATCATGTATGAGTCTCTCGTTTGACCAATTCAGCCAGCCGCCGTTCGTATTATAGGCTTTTATTTTCCCAGATTTATGTCCGCCCAAATACTGCCATAGCGGTTTCTCCGCTGCCTTCGACATCAAATCCCACAAGGCGATATCCACAGCTGCAAGCGCCATGTGCGTAATGCCGGCGCGGCCGATCCAATGCATTTTTCCAAAACGAAGTTCATCCCAAATTCCCTTCACCATAAACGGATCCTTGCCGATTAATTCAGGTGCGTAATAGCGTTCAATGGTCTGTGTGATCATTTCGTCTCCATAAGCACACGTGCCGGTGTAGCCGCAGCCGGTTAACCCTTCATCCGTGAAAATGCGTACTCCGGCAAGCCCCCAATGAGTCGCGGCGTTAATGGCGTCGGTAATCGGCGGGGTTATGGGAACGTGCAGAATAAAAGGTTCCACGCCAGTTATGATCATCTAATCCCCTCCCTTTTCCTTTAATATCCTAAAGATGCTCCTCCTTCGACAGGCAGGGCTACACCGGTAATAAAACCGGACTGTTCGCCGGAAAGAAATACTGCGGCCTGTGCGATGTCCAATGAAGATGCGGTTCTGCCCCACGTTTCCAACAGCGGCATCATATCGTGAAAAAAGCTTGGCGGTCTCTTCGCCTATCCCCGAGGCTCCTCCGGTAATGATCGCTACCTTCCCCGCAAAGTTCATCGCCCTCTCCCCTGGTATTAAAATTTGTTCGCTCTAATCAAGGTGAAATACTTCCTCCATCGCAGCCCACCATTCTCCCTCGGATCTTGTTTCCAAAGGCTCCTGGCAAGGATCCGTCATTTTCCACCATTCCCGGGTCGCCGGATCGGCCGCCATCCTCGCCATATCCTCCGCGAAATTTGTGCCATGATATTCAAAGTAACTGAAGAGATATCCATCTTTGAAATAAATCGAGTAATTGTGAATATGGCAGGACCTGATCGTTTCACAAATCTCCGGCCAGGGGTTTGCATGAAGCATCTTATACTCTTCCAGCTTTTCGGGCTTTACTTTGATAACGCTTCCAAATCTCCTCACTTCATGCCACCAACCACTGATCATTTAATTAATTGTCCTTTCATGATAAATCTTATGATTCAAAAAAGTTGTCAAAGCATGGTCTTCATCCATTCGTTTTTTATGGCTTTTTATGAGAACTTTTGTATATTTTTGATAAAAAAACAAAACGCATCGGCATTTCGCTTCCGGAGCGAATTTGCCGATGCGCTAGATGACCGTTACACCCGGACTATCTAAAGGCGATGACATCGTATGGTTCCATCGTCACGATTCCCTGCAAAGCTTTACCGTTCAGCAGATTTGTCCGTGCTTGCTTAAATGCGAGCTGAACGGGGATTTTTGCATAATTGAGCAAGAAAACGATTCGGTTTTGTCCATCTTCGCTGGCTCGGATCGACAGCTCCACGGCTTCGGGAAGTTCTACCACGTCATGCAGCGGAGATTGGATTTGCAGAAAATGGATGAAAGCATCGGCCGATTGTTTGGTGAAAGCCGACCCGAAATAAATCGCTTGACCCTTCCCGTAATCATGAATGGCGGACGCCGGGCTGCCCATCATGTATCCCTCGCCATACTCATAAAGCACTTTAGCGCTGCCGCTCTGTACGTCGAGAATATCGATGAAGGCATCGACAGCAAGCTTCTCCGGAAAAGACGGGCTTGTCGCTCGCAAGACGGGAGCGGATTGATGAGGGCCAACGATGCTGAAGTCTTCTACGGTCACGCCGAAAAGATCGGCAAGAAGACCCGGCATCGGACGCATCGGACAATGGCCGTTTTGATCCTTATAGCCTGTCCGGCAGCCCGATAATAAAATGCCGCCTTGAGCGACATACGCTTTCAGTAATTCTGCCTGTTCTTCTTTGATCATGGCCGGATGAGGATAAATGAGCAGCTTATAAGCCTGCAGCTCGGATAATGTCGTATTTGGGCCAAGCTGGAAAATGTCTGCAGGAATATGCCGGTGCTGCAAAGCTTTAAACCAAGCCATTTCGCTCTTGCTGCGCAGCGGACCATGCCATTGGTCGAATTCTCCATCCCACTCGTTGTCGTAGTCGGACAGCAGCGCGACTTCCGCTTGATAAACCTTGCCGATTATTTCATGCCCGATATGCTGCAGCTCTTGACCGATTTGCTGAACCTCTGTAATCCGGCGATTCGGTTGATTGTGGTAATCATTGATTCCGTGCCAATAAATTTCCGTTCCGAACGCAGCGGTTCTCCAGCGAAAATACAGCAGCATATCGGCCCCATGGGCAATCGATTGATAGGTCCACAAGCGCATTTGTCCCGGTTCAGGGGAAGGCATCACCATCCGATTCACCCACCCTCCTGGGCCGGATTGCTGTTCCATCACGCAAAACTGCGGCGAAATATTGCGAACACGGCTTAAATTCATGCCCCACTTGCGATCCAAGAGAGGCTCCGGACCCTCATCCGGATAAATGGAGCTGAATTGCGGATAAGAATCATACGAAAAAACATCCAAGCATGTATCCGTAAGTTGATGTGAATCCAAATGCCCGAATAAACCATTGGTTGTGATCCAATGCCGTGGAGCTTTCTCGCGCAAAATGTCTGCCTGCAGCTTGGCAAAAGAAATTGCACTATCGGAAATAAATCTTTTTTCATCCAGGGCTTGATGAGGATTAGCGGAGTCGGATGGTGCCGGGCGCGTTAAATGCACCTGTTCCCAAGCCGTATAGGTTTGATTCCAAAATACGGCGCCCCATGCTTCATTTAGTTGTTCCAGCGTACCGTATTTCCGCTCGAGCCAAACCCGAAATGCCCGATGATCCGCTTCAGAGTAGAACACGTTAACTTCACAGTTCAGTTCATTATCGATTTGCCAGCCAGCGATGGCAGGATGATCGCAGTAATGTTCTGCAAGCACTGTGACAATACGCGCGCAGTATTGCTGATAAACCGGAGAGTTGTAATTATAATGCCGCCGCATTCCATGCTCATAAACGACACCTGTTTTGCTTGCGTTCAAGGTTTCTGGATACTTGAGCGTCAGCCAAGCAGGCGGCGTCGCGGTGGGTGTACCCATGATGACCCGCAGCCCGAATTGGTGGGCAAGATCCAATGCTTCATCGAATAATTCAAATTGGAACATCCCTTCCTCGGGTTCAAATACGTTCCAAGCGAATTCTGCCATTCGTACAATGGAGAAGCCTATCTTACTCATGCGGCGAAAATCGCTTTCCCACAGTTCTCTTGGC
>CAZESH010000096.1:0-13277 GCA_964514665.1 uncultured Caryophanales bacterium | reverse complement strand
TTCATATGCTGAATCGAAAGATCGGCGAAGCCATTGTCCAAGCGGCGGATGAAGTTCAAGCAGGCGCTTTCCGCGATCAATTCATCGTGGATGCGATCCAAGGCGGCGCAGGCACCTCGATCAACATGAATATGAACGAGGTGTTGGCCAATCGGGCGCTTGAGCTGCTCGGCAAGGAGAAGGGCGATTATTTTCATTGCCACCCCAATAATCATGTGAACATGTCGCAATCGACCAACGATACGATTCCCACCTCGATTAAAATGGCCGCATACCGGCTTGCTCTGCAGCTGCTCGAGCAGTTGGCCTTATTCGCCGATTTGCTGTTTCAGAAAGCGAAGGAATTCGACGATGTCATCAAAATGGGGCGCACGCATCTGCAGGATGCCGTTCCGATCCGCATGGGTCAGGAATTTTCCGCTTACGGCAGAGTGGTGCAGAGGGATATCGGCCGCATATCCTTGGCGGTCCGCCACCTGCTTACGGTCAATATGGGAGCTACCGCAGTCGGAACAAGCTTAAACGCCAAACCGGCATATATAGAACAGGCTGCTGAATATTTGCGGGAACAAAGCGGATTCGATATCCGCATCGCGGATGATTTGGTAGATGCAACGCAAAATACGGATGCTTATACGGAATGCTCTGCAGCCTTAAAGGTTTGCGCGGTTAACCTCTCCAAAATATGCAATGATATCCGTCTGATGGCTTCCGGTCCGAAAGCCGGTTTGAATGAGCTTTTGCTGCCTCCAAGGCAGCCCGGTTCTTCGATTATGCCCGGGAAGATCAATCCGGTCATGGCGGAAGTGTTGAATCAGGTAGCGTTTCAGGTGATGGGAAACGATCATACGCTTTGTATGGCGTGTGAAGCCGGGCAGCTTGAGCTGAATGTAATGGGGCCTGTCATTGCGCATAATCTGCTGCAGTCGATTCTGATCTTAAAAAATGGCATCCATGTTTTTCATAAATACGCACTGCAGGATCTGGCCGCCAATCGCCTGCGATGCCAGTGCTATGTGGACGAGAGCTTCGGCATCATGACGGCTTTAAATCCTCACCTCGGCTATGAGACGGCGGCGCAAGCCGTAAAAGAAGCGATGAAAACAGGGAAAACAATCAGGGAAATCTGCCTGGAGCATCATTATTTGACCCCCCAAGAGCTAGACGATATTCTTAATCCGTATCAAATGACAACACCGGGTATTGCAGGTGCGCAGTATTTAAAAGATCAATAACACGAAAGGATATATTTTCAAAAAAAGAGAAATCGCGGCTCTTTGTCACAAAAAAACTGATTACAACTATATTTATGGCAGGATATTTTTGGGTAGTATCGAATAGGTATATTAATATTAGAGTGAGATTATGTTATAGAAGCGATAAAAAGATACATAGATTGTGAGGAGGAAGGCTTTGTGTCTAAGAAGAAAGTGCTTGTTATCGATGATCAAAACGGCATTCGGGTATTGCTAGTTGAGGTGTTTAACAGCGAAGGATACGAAACCTTCCAAGCCAGCAACGGGAAACTCGCTTTGGAGATCGTAGCCGACAAACAGCCCGATATTGTTCTGCTGGACATGAAAATTCCCGGGATGGACGGACTGGAAATCCTCAAGCATATCAAAAAAATAGACAAGACGATCAAGGTCATCATGATGACGGCTTACGGCGAGCTTGACATGATCAAAGAAGCTACCGATTTGGGGGCGTTGATGCATTTTACGAAGCCGTTCGACATTGATGAGCTTCGCATGGCGGTAAACAATGAGTTGAAAAACGGACCCTCGACCAAAATTGCCGTTGGTTCGTGAATCATCCAAATCAAAGATCGAAACGATCGGAACGCCGCATGGCGTTCCTTCTCGTTTTGCGGGAATGTCAAATTTCTTCAGCTTGTCTTAGTTTTTTTTTTGGTGATATGCTATAATATTTCAAGAATGACAGCGGTAAAGCGAAAAGTAAAGAAAAATCATTAGGAGGAAGAATCCATGCCTTTGGTCTCAATGAATGAGTTTTTGCCCAAAGCAAAAGCCAACAAGTTTGCTGTAGGACAGTTTAACATGAACAACCTGGAATTCGCGCAAGCCATTATGGAAGCAGCTATGCAGGAAAAATCCCCGTTTATTTACGGTGTCAGCGAAGGCGCACTGAAATATATGGGCATTGAATATACAGTTGCGATTGCTGAAGCGGCTGCCAAAACGTCGGGCCTTCCGATCGCCCTTCATCTGGATCATGGCAGCAGTTTCGATATCGCCATGAAGTGCATCCGCGCAGGCTTCTCCTCAGTAATGTTCGACGGCTCCCACCATCCTTATGAAGAAAACATCCGCTTGACCAAGGAAATCGTCAAAGCCGCTCATGCGATGGGCGTTTCCGTAGAAGGAGAGCTCGGCACCATCGGCGGTGTGGAGGATGACATCAGCGTGGATGAAGAAAACGCAAATTTGGCCAAGCCGGATGAAGCGATTCGCTTTTATGAAGAAACGGGCGTAGATGCCATGGCCATTGCCGTAGGAACAGCGCACGGCATGTATGCAGGCGAACCGAAAATCCATTTCGATATCATTGAGGCCGTAGCCTCCCAAATTCCCGTACCGATCGTACTTCACGGCGGATCAGGCGTACCGGATGCGGATATTCGCAAAGCGATCCAAGCCGGAGCAGGCAAGATCAACGTAAATACGGAAAATCAAGTGGCATGTACAGAGACGATCAGAGCCGTATTAAACAAAGATGCCAAAGTATACGATCCCCGCAAATATTTGGGACCTGCACGTCAAGCCATGGTTGAAGTCGTCCTCTCCAAAATCAAATTGTTCGGCAGCAGCAATCAAGCCTGATCCATAACCTGCAGGAATAGAGGCGGGAAATCGGGATTTATCGGATTTCCCGTTGCTTTCTTTTACAGCCAGTTAGGGGGAGCCTCTAAAGATGGAAAAATTAATGATCGCAGGTGGCAGACCGCTGCGTGGAACCATACAGATCAGCGGAGCCAAGAACAGCGCGATCGCATTGATACCGGCCGCTATTTTGGCGGACACGCCGGTAACGCTGGACAACCTGCCCGATGTTCGCGACGTGGAAATTTTCGGAGAATTGCTGGGCGAGCTTGGAGCCGGGGTTCAATGGGACGGAGAAACGATGATCATCGACCCGAGAGACGTAAAGCCGATTGCAATGCCCAACGGCAAAGTAAAACTGATTCGCGCTTCGTATTATTTAATGGGAGCGATGCTGGGGAAATTCGGAGAAGCCGTAATCGGCCTTCCCGGAGGCTGCAATTTCGAACCGAGACCGATCGATCAGCATATCAAAGGCTTTGAAGCTTTGGGCGCAGAGGTTTCCAACGAATTTGGCTCGATTCGTCTTCGCGCCAAACAGCTGAGAGGCGCTAAAATTTATTTGGACGTTGTCAGCGTGGGTGCGACCATCAATATCATGTTGGCAGCTTCACGGGCCAAGGGCATGACGATTATCGAAAATGCCGCCAAGGAGCCGGAGATCATTGATGTCGCTACCTTGCTCAATTCCATGGGAGCGAGAATCAAAGGCGCCGGAACGGAAACGATCCGCATTGAAGGTACGGATTCGCTTCAAGGCTGCCGTCATTCCATCATACCCGACCGCATTCAGGCAGGAACTTACATGATTGCCGCTGCGGCCACCAAGGGCGATCTGACCGTGGATAATATCATTCCGAAGCATATGGAAGCCTTGACCGCCAAGCTGCAGGAGATGGGTGTACATATTTATGAGATGGATGAATCGATCAGGGTGATTGGACAAGACCGTTATGAAAGCGTGGATGTAAAAGCCCTCGTATACCCCGGATTTGCCACCGATTTACAATCTCCCATGACAAGCTTGCTGACGCAAGCCAATGGAGTAAGCATTCTAACCGATTTTGTGTATAATAACCGATTTAAGCATGTCCCTGAACTCATGCGCATGGGAGCCAAAATCAAGCTTGAGGGGCGGTCCGCGGTCATTGAGCTTTCCAAACTCAATGCAGCCAAGGTGCGCGCCACGGATTTGCGTGCGGGAGCTTCGCTTGTGATTGCAGGCTTGATGGTGCAAGACGGAGTATCGGAAATTTTTGGGGTTGAATATATTGATCGGGGGTATGACCGGCTGATGGAGAACCTGAGAAATTTGGGTGCGGAGGTATGGCGGGAAAACGAAGAGCAATAATCGAAATCTCCTGCAAAATCTTGCAGTGCAAGAATAGATGCGTTTATTTTGGCTACCCTGTATACATGTAAGTTTTTTGTTGAAAAATAGAATAGTGGGTGATATTTTTTATGGATTTGGCTTTATCTCAACTCGAAGAATTAAAGCTGACCGAACTGTATAAGCTGGCCAAACAATATCAAATTCAATATTATGGACAGCTGAAGAAGAAGGAACTGATTTTTTCAATACTGCGCGCACAGGCGGAACAAAGCGGACTTATGTTTATGCAGGGTGTCTTGGAAATTTTGCCGGAGGGCTTCGGATTCTTAAGACCGATCAACTATTTGCCGAGCCCGGAGGACATTTACATTTCGGCTTCACAGATCCGCAAATTCGACCTGCGAACGGGAGATCTGGTCTCCGGCAAATGCAGGCCGCCAAAGGAAAATGAACGGTACTTCGGGCTGCTTCATGTGGAAGCCGTCAATGGAGAAAGTCCGGCGATGGCGGCGGAGCGCCTCCACTTCCCGGCATTAACCCCTCTTTATCCGCAGGAAAAAATCATTCTTGAAACTGCCCCCAACCATCTTGCATCCCGAGTCATGGATTTATTGGCCCCAGTCGGCTTAGGCCAACGCGGATTGATTGTTGCTCCTCCAAAAGCAGGGAAAACACTGCTGTTGAAAGAAATTGCCAACAGCATCTCCACCAATTATCCCGATATCGAACTTTTCGTTCTGCTCATCGATGAAAGACCGGAGGAAGTGACCGATATGCAAAGATCGGTTCGCGGCGAGGTGGTGGCTTCCACCTTTGACGAGCTGCCGGAAAATCATATCAAGGTAGCTGAATTAGTGATGGAGCGCGCGCTCCGCTTGGTTGAACACAAAAAAAATGTGGTCATCCTGCTGGACAGCATTACACGGTTGGCGAGAGCGTATAATCTGGTTATTCCGCCGTCTGGCAGAACGCTGTCAGGAGGAATCGACCCGGGGGCTTTTCATCGCCCGAAACGGTTTTTCGGGGCTGCCCGCAACGTCGAGGAAGGCGGGAGCTTGACCATACTTGCGACTGCGCTGATCGATACGGGTTCGAGAATGGATGACGTGATCTATGAGGAGTTTAAAGGAACGGGGAATATGGAGCTGCATCTCGATCGAAGATTGGCGGAACGGAGAATCTTCCCGTCCATTGATATCCGCAGATCGGGAACGCGACGTGAGGAAGTTTTGCTGACCAAGGAACAGTTGGATAAAGTTTGGGCGATTCGCAAAAATATGAACGATTCCAGCGAATTTGTCGAAGCCTTCCTTAAACGTTTGGGTGAAACCAAAACGAATGAAGAATTTCTGGCCTCCATTGAAAGCAGTGGAAGCAAGAAGACGCGCAGCACCGTTTCATAAGCGCAGCATGACGGTTTAAAGGAGGGGTGGCCAATGCGCATGGTATATGCCGATAGTGAGGGAAATGTATTTGACCATCCTTCGCTGCTTGGTTTGGCCAGAAGCGGGGACATGATTACGGAGCTGCTGGAGGAGGAACTGATTCCACTTCCTGAAGGCTCCACCTTGGTCAGTCTTCCCGATACGCGGCCGATCGGATTCGACGAAACCGAGAACAAGATGGTTTCATTGGAGAGTGCTTCCGCAGTAGGAGCGCTGCTGCCTCAGGGCTTTACCCGGCTATATATTCCAAGCTATGTCAAAGTGGGTAAATCACAGCTTTTTCCGCTGTTTGGATACACCGCAGTCGTATGGAAGGACGGCGGTTTTTATGTCGCTGCACGGCTGAGTGACGATCCCGAACCCTGGAATCCGCGAAATTGCGACGTTCAAGCGCTGGAAAAGGGTGTCGATCTGCTGAGAAGCAAGTACGCGCACAACCGCCTGTATGAGCATCTGTCGCATTGTGCTTTGGAATATGAATGCTTGACCGCCTCCAACACCTTTCTTCAACGCCTGGAGGGAGCGGTTCCGGTTTCTTATTCCTGCAATGCCGGCTGCTTCGGCTGCATTTCCGAGCAGCCCGAGGACAGCGGTTTTGTTGCACCGCAAACGAGAATGCAATTCCGCCCTACGGTTGACGAGCTGGTCGAGGTTATGCTGGAGCATCTGAAGTCGGACCGGCACATTATCAGTTTCGGGCAAGGCTGCGAAGGGGAACCATCAACGCAGGCGGCGATCATTATCCCGGCTATGCGAAAGGTGCGGGAACAAACCGATAGGGGATTTATTAATATTAACACCAACGCAGGTTTGACCGACCATATCCGCGGCATTGTCGATGCCGGACTTGATTTGATGCGGGTCAGCACGATCAGCGCCTTGAATGAGCACTATAACGCTTACTATAAGCCTAGAGGCTATACGCTGGAGAATGTGGAGAAATCGCTGAAATATGCTTCGCAGCAGGGCGTATATACTTCGATTAACTATTTGGTTTTTCCGGGCGTGACGGACCGCGAGGAAGAAATCGAGGCGATGGTGGAGTTCGCCAGACGAACCGGGCTGAAGTTGATTCAGCTTCGCAATTTGAACATCGATCCGGAAAGCTATTTGCAGTTGATTCCCGAAGCCAAAGGTGAAATTCTCGGGATGAAGCAGGCGATCGATATTTTTCGCGAAGAACTGCCCGGCGTACAAATCGGATCTTACACCCATACACCGCCTGCAAAAAGAAAACAACAGCATGCCTGATAGTAAACGCGATTTCGGGTTGCACCGATAATTATCTCATGTTATAATGCTTTCATGTGTCAATTTTACTCTGATTCCGCGAGTGAACCAGGGCAGAGAGAGGTGATTTTGAATGCGAGAAGCAATTCATCCCAATTACAACGTTACGACCGTGACTTGTGCGTGCGGGAATTCGTTTGAAACAGGCTCGATCAAGCAGAATTTGCGTGTAGAAATTTGTTCCGTCTGCCATCCTTTCTTTACCGGCAAACAAAAATTCATCGATGCGGGCGGCCGTGTGGATAAATTTAAAAAGAAATACGGAATCTAAGCTTTTTTCCAAAAAAGAAACCGCATAGAGAACCCCCTTTCGGTCAATCTATTATCGAAGGGGGTTTTTTTATGAATTACAGCAAAAGGCTGCCCATTATCGTATTGGCATTGCTTGTATTATTCCTTGCGGCATGCACGAATGATGTCCGGGATTCCAAGAATACAACGGATTCCTATGGGGAAGACGGCTTTATGGGAGTCAGCAACGCCAATC
Organism: uncultured Caryophanales bacterium; assembly: GCA_964514665.1. Taxonomy (GTDB): domain Bacteria; phylum Bacillota; class Bacilli; order Paenibacillales; family KCTC-25726; genus CAZESH01. The sequence goes on along the minus strand of CAZESH010000096.1, from coordinate 5,879 downwards.
CCAATCTCCCGCTTACGCCCGGATATCATTCCTATTCCAAGGATTTCCAACTGATGCGGCAAACGCTGAATAAAATTGAAGGCATCAAAAGCTCGAGCATTTCCATTCAAGGCGCTGACGTTTATGTCAAACTAAATTTGCAAAATAATCTCAGTCAAATGCAAGCTGAACAAGTATTCGCAACAGCCCAAAAAGCGCTGTCCTTTAATATGCCGCGTTACCGCATCCACATTCGTTGATGATTATGGTGCATTTGCCAAATCGTACTTTCGGTTGATATTTAAAATGCAATCCGATATAATTAAATCTACCGTGCTAGACGGGGAGGTAGCGGTGCCCTGTACTCGCAATCCGCTATAGCGGGGTCGAATTCCTGTCCAAGGTTCTGAGTTGTAAGGTCTGACCTTTGTGCGACAGCGTTGACGGTCGGGTCCTTCGCAATGATTGCCTGTGAACCCGGTCAGGTCTGGAAGGAAGCAGCCGTAAGCAGGAATTATCATGTGCCGAAGGGTGGCCTAACCCGAGCTGTCAACATCGGGATCGCTTGGAGCTCAGCTATCGACGGCAGGTGCACGGTAATCATGAATATTAAGACAAGCCCGTATCGTGTGATTCGTGACGCGATGCGGGTTTTTTCATTTTTCGCGCTTGAAGGAAATTAATCAGAGAAGAGAGAATTTTACATATATAGATTTTATATAACAATGCTGACGCGGGAAGTGATATGTGATGATTCAAAACATGATTCATTTCAATGTTACGTTGAAGGATTTGAACATTTTTTTGCAAAAATGCCACAGCGCGGCGATTGTTTTTGATCAATCGGGAACGGTACTCCAAGCGAATGATGAACTCTTGAGCAGTTTGGGCTATGTGAACGGGAACCTCGGTGAAATGAATGTATCCGATATTATCGATATTGGAGCGCAAGCTTCACCCCTCGAATGGTTTTTGGAAATGATTCAGCATGGTTTTTCGGAATTGCCGGTTGCAAACGTATACTTGAAAAATAAAGGAAAGGTCTCCAGTGAATTTTCGGTGCATCAATTGAAAGTTCTGGATGACAACGTCTATTATGCTGTATTCTTATATGATTTGAATCAGTGTTATTCCCTGAACCTGCTGCAGCAATTTTCAGGCTCTTTCTTGCGGGATGTCAATTTAGGCGTGATTTTGATCAATACGGAATTCAAGCTGGTGGATATCAGTGATATGGCCTGCAGGATTCTCGGTGTTGAGCGCGGACAGACGATCAATCGTTCCTTGGACGAGGTGTTTCACGCTGTCCCGCTCGAGCATCGTCTCGTCTTGCGAACGATATTGGACGGAATGGTGGTGCGCAATCATGCCGTTTCTTGGATGAATAATCAAGAACGCTTCGAGCTTCTGATGGATTCCAATCTACTGAAGGATCATCAGGGGAAATTGGTCGGTGCCTACGTCATTTTCAAAGATGTCACCAACTTGCGCTCGTTGGAACAGCAGGTGCAGCGAAGCGATCGCTTGGCGATGATCGGACAAATCGCTGCCGGCACGGCGCACGAGATTCGCAATCCGCTCACCTCCATTAAAGGCTTTTTGCAGGTACTCAAAAAATCGCTGCTCGGAAAAGGCATGGACAAAGAACATAATTTCGCCGATATCATGCTGACCGAAATCGATCGCATCAATGATCTGGTCAGTGAATTTTTGCTGCTCAGCAAGCCGAAGAACATTGTTTTCGATCTTGTCGAGATTTCTACGGTGCTGCGGGAAATATTACCGATCATCAATAATGAGGCGATATTGCACAGTGTTGTGGTTCAGTATGAGTCGGAGCCAAAGCTGCCGCCGGTTTTGGCGGACAGGGAATTGCTCAAGCAGGTCTGCCTCAATATTTGCAAAAACGGGATTGAAGCCATGGTGGAGGGCGGTATCCTGACGATCACCGAGAAAATCGATCGCGAAGAACAAAAGGTGAATGTGGAGATTCATGATACGGGGCCGGGGATTCCTGCTTTTTTGATTGATAAAATCTTCGATCCTTTCTTTACAACCAAAGAGGACGGCACGGGTCTCGGGCTGTCCGTATGCCAGCGAATCATTCACGATATCGGGGGGACGATCCGCGTTGCTTCGAAGGGATACGGGACCACTTTTACAATCAGTATTCCCTATGCAAAACAGTGATGCGCCGGCGGATTTCTGGTATAGTATAAGAAGTTGGATTACAAGCAGCGAATCATCCGAATCGGAGAGGAAACGAAATGAATCACCATATTGCGTTATATCGAACTTGGAGACCTCAGACCTTTCAGGAAATCGTCGGTCAAGCGCATATTATACAAACTTTGCAAAATTCGTTGAAGGAAGGCCGCATTTCGCATGCTTATCTTTTCAGCGGTCCGCGGGGAACGGGAAAAACAAGCGCGGCGAAAATACTGGCGAAAGCCGTCAATTGTCAGCATGGATCGGTAGAAGAGCCGTGCAATGAATGCGAAGTCTGCAGAAGAATAACCGAAGGCTCCTTGATGGACGTGATCGAGCTTGACGCCGCATCCAATAATGGTGTGGACGAAATCCGCGATATCCGGGATAAAGTCAAATATGCACCTACCGAGGTGCTGCGCAAGGTTTACATCATTGACGAGGTTCACATGCTGACTGTCGGGGCATTTAACGCACTGCTGAAAACGCTGGAAGAGCCGCCTCCCCACGTGATGTTTATTTTGGCCACGACCGAACCGCACAAGCTGCCCGTCACCATCATTTCCAGATGCCAGCGCTTTGATTTTCGCCGGGTCAAGATTGACGATCAAATCAGCTGGCTGCGTCGAATATGTGAGCAGGAAGGGCTGGATGCGGAAGAGAGGGCGCTGCAGCACGTAGCTCGTTTGTCCGATGGCTACATGCGGGATGCACTAAGCTTGCTGGACCAGATCCTTTCCTTTTCAGGCAACACGATCAGCTATGAACAGGCGGTAGCCGTAACCGGAGGCATTTCTTCAGAACAATTTCAGAAAATGGCTGCAGCGATTCAATCCTACGATTTGGGAACCGTGCTTGACATGATCGAGAGTTGGATGCTTGAAGGTAAAAGTGCTGAAAAAGGAATCGAAAGTTTGATCCATTATTTTCGCGACTTGCTGATGATCGGCATGATTCCGCAGGCCTCCTTGGAGCAGCGGATGGTTGTCGAGCCGGAAATGAAACGGTTGGCGGAAAGCTTTAATCGTGAACGATTATTTGAAATGATTGAAGTGCTCAATCAGTATCAAAACGAGATGAAGTACGCTTCTCAGCCACATATACTCTTTGAAGTCGCCTTGATGAAGGTTTGTAACCGGCTGTCCGATTCCACGGAAGAGCGGCCGCCTGCTCCGGCAGCAGCTGCTTCTTTCGATCAAACAGCACATTTGGAGCAAAAATTGCTGCGTTTGGAAAGCCAAGTCCAAGCTTTGTTGTCTTCGGCAGCCGTCCCCAAGTCCGCTGAAGGCCAGAATTACCAAGCTTCGGCGGATTCCATCGTTGCAAAATCCACTCCTGCCAAGCCTGCAGCCGGTCTCATCAAAAAAGTGAGCTCGGGGCAATTGTCCGAATTTGTGAAGGCCCGGGGAAAAAGTGAATTCAAGGAAATTTTGCTGCAATGGAGCAGCGTGCTGAGCAAAGTAAAGGATACTAAAATTACGGTTCATGCCTGGCTGGTGGACGGCGAGCCCGTATCCCGCAGCGAGGATACCGTGCTGGTGGCCTTCAAGAACACGATCCATCGCAACACGACGGAGAAGCCGGCAAACAAAGAGGTGATCGAGCAGGTGATGCTTGAGGTTTTCGGACAGCCTCTTAAGCTGCAAACCCTTATGTTAAAGGATTGGGAGCAGGCTCAATCGGACGGCATGGAGGAGACTCCGCAAGAAGTGCTGCAGCTGGAGCCTGAGGAACAACCCGCCGGCGGTTACAAGGAAGAGTGGATCAACGAGGCGATCGAACTGTTCGGGGAAGATATGGTTGTGATTAAAGAAGACGAATAAAGGGAAGGCATTTTAATACATTTAAAGGAGTGTTGATCCATGAAAAATATGAATCAGATGATGAAGCAAGTTAAAAAAATGCAGGAGCAAATGCTGAAGGCGCAAGAGGAATTGGCAAACAAAACGGTTGAGGGAACGGCAGGGGGCGGTGTCGTAACGGTAACGCTAAATGGCCATAAGAAAGTGCTGGGCATAGCGATCAAGCCGGAAGCGGTTGACCCGGAAGATGTTGAAATGCTGCAGGATTTAGTCATGACCGCCGTTAATGACGCCATGAGCAAGGCAGATGAGTTGGCCAACCAAGATATGGGCAAGTATACGAGCGGAATGAACATTCCCGGATTGTTTTAGGTTCGGTTCAGTCTGACGTACACATAAAGGAGAAGGGGTTCATCCATTGTATTATCCGGAACCGATTGCAAAGCTGATAGACGCATTTACCCGATTGCCCGGTGTAGGAATCAAGACAGCCGGAAGACTGGCTTTTCATGTTTTGAATATGAAGGAAGAGGACGTTCTGGATTTTGCCAAGGCATTGGTCAATGTAAAGCGCAATCTTCAGTTCTGTTCTGTATGCTGCAATATCACCGATGTCGATCCTTGCGTCATTTGTCAAGACAAAAGCAGGGACGGCTCTGTCTTGTGCGTAGTACAGGAACCAAAGGACCTTGTCGCCATGGAAAGAACAAAAGAATTTGCAGGCTATTACCACGTGCTTCACGGGGCGATTTCCCCGATGGAGGGACTGGGGCCGGATGAAATCCGTGTCGCTGAGCTGTTGAAGCGGCTTGGCGATGAAAAGGTTCAGGAGATGATTTTGGCGACCAATCCGAATATCGAAGGGGAAGCTACCGCGATGTACATTTCACGGCTGGTCAAACCTTTCGGGTTGAAGGTCACTCGAATCGCTCATGGGCTGCCTGTAGGCGGAGATCTGGAATATGCCGATGAAGTCACACTGTCCAAAGCGTTGGAAGGACGAAGGGAAATATAGCCATTCCCCATTCACCACCTTCACTGATAGCCCCGCAAAAGCAGACGGATTCGTTTTCGAATCCGCTTACTTTCGCGGGTTATTTTTATTTGCAAAAGGGTTCTAAACTTTCCTCCTTGTCCCATATGTATGAATAAGCGTGTAAAGAAAGCTTGCGGGATAAGGAGTGAGAGCATGAATTGGTTTAATCGCTGGCGGAAGAAAAAGCATATAGATGCTCCTCTAAATGAAGAACAGGCAGTTCTGTTTAGGGAGATTGAAAAAGCCAAGGCGGAATGGCTGCGGGCACAAAGTCAGTTTGATGAAGCGCACGGGCAGGATCAGGTGGATTACTCCATTTATCTTTTGGAGGCTGCTGAGAAAAGATATGAGCTTCTTCTCCGGCAAGCCAAAATTCTAAAGCTGAATGCTTTAGGAAAAACGAATCTTCACACGCGGCAAAATCCGGCAAAAAAAATCGGTTCAATATGAACAATCGTGGTGATGATCAATGATTTGGTTAATTATTTTTGTGGTTTCATTAGTTGCCTTGACTTTTACCCTGCTCCGCACGAAAATTAAATTTCGCTATTTCACATACATGCTGTTGAACATAGCTGTGGCAGCTGTCTTGCTGTATATCGTCAATATTATAGGGGAATCGTATCAATTTCATCTTGCGGTTAACCTGGTGACGGTTTTGACGGTCGGCATATTGGGGATGCCGGGCCTGCTTATGCTGATAGGAATCAAGCTGGCGTTTTTTTAGCGTCACCCTTCAGGGCAAATGCCATACAGTAATAAAGAGGGAATGTACCATGATTTTACCGCCCTTCGGTTGTTGACTTGTCAGTGCTTGATATGTTACATTATTTCTCGCCGCTAAAAACAGCAGC
>CAZESH010000095.1:0-13390 GCA_964514665.1 uncultured Caryophanales bacterium | reverse complement strand
TTTCGGCGCCCCGCAATCGCTCTGCGGTACAATAGATCGTCCCGTCTGTTTCCTCGATTTGCGCACCGAGCGCTTGCAGACCTTTGAGATGAAGATCGATTTTACGGTCGCCAATGGCGCATCCTCCCGGCTGATAGACCTTGGCCTTGCCGAAACGCGAAAGAAGAGGCCCCATCAAGAAGATGGACGATCGCATCTGCCGCATCATTTCTTCCGGTATGTGATAAGAGCGCATAGTCGAGGTATCGAGCGTGACTTTGTGATCGGTATGTTCGGCCCGGCAGCCGAGTGAGCGAAGAATGTCCAACATGACATGAATGTCCAAGAGGTTCGGGATGTTCTGTATCACATGAACTCCTTCAACCATAATACTGGCAGCAAGGATGGGAAGCGCCGCATTCTTCGCGCCGTGAATCCGCACGACTCCAGATAAGGATCTACCGCCTTCAATAACCAATTTCTCCAATGTCTCACCTCCGTTTTACCGTTCACCCACCACCAATACTTCAGGAACCAGTGCAATGCCGAATTGGCTTTCCACCTTGGCTTGAATTTGCCCCATCAGGGTGAGGACGTCTCTTGCTGTGGCGTTTCCTGTGTTCACAATGAAATTGGCATGCAGCTCCGATACTTCCGCTCCACCGACTTTTAACCCTTTTAACCCTGCTTGCTCGATCAATTTTGCGGCGTGATGATTTTCCGGATTTCGAAACACACTGCCGGCGCATGCAGCTTGAAGCGGCTGTGTTTGCAGGCGGCGATGCTTGTAGGCGGCCATTGCGGCTGCAATTTCCTTGCGATCTCCGTGTTTCAGCCTAAACACAGCTTCCGTGACAATGCCGGGCACCTCATGCAGCAGCGAATGGCGATAGCGAAATTGGAGGTCCTCTGCGGTCCACTGCACGAGAGTACCGTCCTGCAGTAAAATTTCCGCCGTTTGCAAAATTTGCGATACATCCGATCCGTTGGCACCCGCATTCATATAAACCGCTCCGCCTACCGATCCCGGAATGCCCCCGGCATATTCCAAACCGGTCAATCCCTCTCTGCCTGTAACCACGGATAATTTAATGAAGCTGAATGCACCCCCGGCATATACGAGAGGAGCCTGAAAGCGAACATAATCGAGTCCCGCTCCCTGTTTAATCACAGCTCCGCGAATGCCTTTATCCGAAACCAGCATGTTGGATCCCCTGCCGATGCTCATCCACGGAACCGTGTGCCGATGCATGATTCTCACCGTATCGATCAACTGGACTTTGCTGTCCGGAACCACGAACAAATCGGCCGGCCCCCCCACCTTCCATGTGGTATGGAGCGCCATTGGTTCATCCAAGTATACTTTTTCTATTCCTGCTGCTTTCAGATCGGCTATAACCGCCTGCATGAGCGAAACCTCCTTTGACAAACGGAAAAAATCCCGGTTGTGAAAATCAATGGCCATTCTACTTGACAAAGTTATGCGGCTTTCTCATCCAGCTTTTTGTCACGGTTATACGATATGTTATGTAGTCAAATCATCGAGTGTGACAATCGCCCAATGGAAAAAATCGGATGCGGAAAAAAACCGGACCCGCTGCGAATAAGCCGCAAACTCCTTCGCAGGGTAGCCTACTTATCAATCAACAATATTTTTAAGTTCCCGGTAAACCAGCTTGGCCGCATCCGCCTGGCCGAGCTTTTTTGCTTGTTTGGACATGTATTCCCGGCGAATCGGATCAGCCATTATGGCTTGGATCACGGAAAAAAGCCGCTCGCCGTTCAAATCTTTTTCCAGAATCAATTCGGCCGCCTTTTCCTTGCTCAGCCAACGGGCGTTTGCCTCTTGATGATTGTTGGTCACATTCGGCGAAGGCACGAGCACACTGGGCACTCCCAGCGCCGTCACCTCCGCCAAAAAAGAAGCGCCGGCACGGCTGATTACCAGCAAGGAGGAAGCCAATACTTCGGGCATGTTATGCAAATACGCGGCAATTTTGACACGTTCGGATGCGCGTGCGCTTTTCGACTTTTCTTTATAAGCTTCATAATAAATGCTGCCGGTTACCCAGACAATAAACACGTCGGGCAGATCGCCGACAAGGGCAAGCATCTGCAGTGCAGCATCGTTCAAGGCCCGGGCGCCGCGGCTTCCGCCGGTAATCAGCACGACCTGCGCTTTGTCGGGAATGCCAAGCGTTCTAAGCGCCCTTTGCGGGTCCGCATTCATCACCTGCGATGCGCTGGGATTGCCCGTATAAACGGCGCGCTTCGCTTTCTTAAAGGCGCTCTCCGAGCCTTTAAAGCTGACTGCGACACTGTCCGCATAGCGGCTTAAAAAACGGTTGGTCAATCCCGGGATCACATTCTGCTCGTGAATCAGCGTCGGGATGCCAAGCTTGGCTGCAGCATAGATCACCGGACCGCAAACAAAACCGCCGGTACCTATTACGACGTCGGGCTTGAATTCGCGCAGCAGTTTTTTGCATTGGCGGACGGCGCGCACAAAACGCAGCATCGTTTTCACATGATCGCGGGTAAACAGCTTTCTGCGAAAGCCGCTGATTTCGATTTCAGAGAAAGGAATTTCCGCTTTTTTGACAATTTCATATTCCAGTCCGTTGCGGGTGCCGATATACAAAAGCTCCGTATCGGGCTCTTCCTGTCTGCACTGGTTGGCAATGGCGACAGCCGGGTAAATGTGTCCGCCCGTGCCGCCGCCGCTCAAGACAATTCGCATGTTCTTCACCTTCACCTCGCGTAGCGGGATATGTTAAGCAATACGCCGAGCGCCGTCAGCATCAGTGTCAAGGAAGACCCGCCCGCACTGATCAGAGGCAGCGTAATGCCGGTTACGGGAAACATTCCGATCACCACCCCGATATTGATGATCACCTGTACCGAAAGCATGCCGACAATGCCTACCGCAAGCAGGCTGCCGAAGGTATCGGGAGCCGTAATCGCCGTGCGCATCCCCCTCCACACCAGCAGCAGGAAAAGCATCAGCAGCAGCATTCCGCCTATGAAGCCCAACTCCTCGGCGACAATCGAGAAAATAAAATCGGTTTGCGGCTCCGGCAAGTAATTGTATTTTTGCCTGCTCATGCCGAGTCCCAATCCCGCCAATCCACCCGGCCCAATCGCATATAGGGATTGAATCGACTGATAGCCGGCTCCAAGCGGATCTTTCCATGGATCCAAAAAAGCGGTGATGCGCTGCAGCCTGTACGGTGCGGCGGCAATCAATCCCACGAATCCGGCCAAACCGAGCAGCCCCAGGTAGGCGAGATGCGAAATGCGTGCGCCGGAGGTGAAGATGATCAGCATCGTGGCTCCCACCAGCACGGCTCCCGTACCGAGATCCGGCTGCAGCATGATCAGGCCGAAGGCCGCACCGAGCAGCAGCAGAGCGGGCAGCAGCCCTTTCGTGAAATGGGTGATTCTTTGCTGGTGCTCGGAAAGTACCTTGGCCATAAAAATGATCATCACAAGCTTGATGAATTCCGATGGCTGGATACCAAACGATGCGATGCCGAGCCAGCTGCGGGCGCCGCCTCTGACGACGCCGATGCCCGGAATCAGCACCAGAATCAGCAGTGCAAAGCCGAGTATCAATCCCGACTTGGCGAATTTCTTCCAAATCCAATAATCCGTATTCATCGTCAGGAACATGGCGACCACGCCCAGAACGGCGAACAAAGCCTGCCGTTTCAAATAATAAAAGCGATCCCCGAAATCGTGAAAAGCCAGAACCGCACTGGCACTGTATACCATTACAATGCCTATGCAGAGCAGCGCAATGATCGCCGCGATCATCACGAGATCGGGAGCGGTACGGTGTTTTGACATCGTACAAACCTCCTTGTTCGAGAAATGCCGGATAAAAGCTTATCCAACACTAGCGTCTATTAAAGGTTATGCACCGATGCCTTAAACATTCGTCCACGTTGCTCATAGGAAACAAACATGTCCCAGCTGGCGCAAGCCGGAGAAAAGAGGATCACGTCCCCGCTTTCCGCAAGCTCCGCCGCTTTCCTGACAGCCTGCTCTACCGCATCGGCGTTGTTAGCAGTATCGACGGAAAACGCCTTTTCAATCCCCGCGCGGCGTGCGGTCGCAACGATATCGGCTTTTGTTTCACCGAGTGCCACGACGCCTTTCACCCGTTCTTTAAGAACGGGAAGCATGCTGTCGAAGCTCGTTCCCCGGTCCTGCCCCCCTGCAACCCAGACAATCGGCTGCGTAAAGGACTCTATCGATTTGGCGGCAGCGGCGGGATTCGTCGCTTTGGAGTCGTTATATACGGCTATGCCTTCCACATCGCGAACAAATTCCAAGCGATGTTCGACACCTCTAAAAGCCTTCAAGCAGGCGGCGACAACGGAGACGGGAGCGCCCGCAGACAATGCAACGGCAGTCGCCGCCAAAGCATTCTCCACATTGTGATTGCCGGGAATCCCGATTTCATCTACAGCGAGCACAACCCTCTTATGCCCGTTTTCGTCCCTATATACGATCACAGACGAACCAGCGTCTGCACCGTGCTCGAGATAAACGCCATTTGTCAATTCCTGACTGTACGAGAACGGCACAATCCGTGCTTGGGTTCTTCCCGCAGCACTGCGGCATACGGGATCGTCCCAATTTAATACGGCAATATCGCTTGCCGTCTGACGATCCAACATTTTCAATTTAGACTCGATGTAGTCGTCCATCGAGCCGTGATAATCCATATGCGTTTCATACACATTGAGCAAGCAGGCGATTTGGGGGTGAAAATTCACGGTTCCTTTTAATTGAAAGCTGCTGAGCTCGACCACCATCCATTTCGCAGTGTCGGAATTTCTCACCGCGTCGCATAGCGGCGTTCCAATATTCCCCGCAACAACGGGAAAAAGACCGGCCTCTTCGAGCATGCTTCCGATCCAGGTGGTGGTGGTGGTTTTTCCGTTCGATCCGGTAATGCCGATGATCGGCACTTCGCTGAGATGATAAGCCACTTCCACCTCTGTGACGATTTCGATGCCCAAGCGCTGTGCTTGACGGATCGGCGCAATCGTATATTTGATGCCGGGATTTTTGACAAGCACAGAAACGCCGGGATGCAGCAGCGTTTCCGGATGGGAACCGCAAATCACTTCAATCCCTAACCGTTCCAGCTCTTCCGCTTCGGGGCAATCCGCTTTTTGCTTCATGTCGTTAACCGTCACCTTGGCGCCGTATTCATGGAAAACCTTGGCCACCGCTTGTCCGCTTTTGGCCAATCCGAGAATGACGACTTCCTGGTTTCGATACGATCTGGGATGGCGCATGCGTTAAAACACCTCATTAATATAGATTCCGAACGCTGCCAGCACAAGTCCGGCCAGCCAAAAGGTGATCACGACCCGCCATTCCGACCAACCGCTCAATTCGAAATGATGATGGATCGGGCTCATTTTAAACACTCTTTTGCCGGTTGTTTTAAAGGAGATGACTTGAATGATGACCGACAGCATTTCAATGATAAACACGCCGCCGATCAAGAGCACAATCAGCTCCGTTTTGGTTAAAATCGCCACAGCCGTCAAACCGCCGCCGATTCCAAGCGATCCGGTATCGCCCATAAATACTTTGGCCGGATGCGCATTGTAGACCAAAAATCCAAGCACCGCGCCGATCATCGCCGCAGAAAAATTGGCCGCTTCCTGCTCGGTATGATACATCGCGATCACGGCCAGCGCTCCGAAAGCGATCGCACTCGTGCCGGACAAAAGTCCGTCGAGACCGTCGGTGAAGTTGACGGCGTTGGACACCCCCATCATGAGTAAAATGACAAACGGGTAATAGAGCCCTCCCAGCTGCAGGTTAAATTCGGTAAACGGAATGTTCAGCGCCGTGCTGTGTCCCGAATGATAGAGCATGACGCAGATAATTACAGCAAACAAAAGCTGGCCGAAAAGCTTTTGTTTGGCGGTCAAGCCGAGCGATCGCTTGAATACGATTTTGATATAATCGTCGAGAAAACCGACCAATCCATATCCAAGCGTGGCAGTCAATAAAATGTAAAACTCGGGGCCTCTGTCGGAAACACGCAAAAAAGCCAGCGACAGGGCCAAGAGAATAATAGTCCCCCCCATCGTCGGGGTGCCCGCCTTTTTCTGGTGCCCCTGCGGGCCTTCCTTGCGAATTTGCTGACCGAATTTCAGCCTCCGCAAAAGCGGAATACAAAGAGGTCCGAGCAGGACGGATAATATGAAGGCAACTCCCATTGTGAATAAAACTACCGAAAAATCCACACTCTTACCCCTCTCTGCGAGAATTCATCCTGCTTTAAACTTCCAGTTTCCTCAGTCGTTCAACCACTTCTTCCAGACGCATCCCGCGCGAGCCTTTAAACAACACGATATCTTGTGGAGATGCGAGTTCGGCGATCCGCTCTGCCAGCAAGGCTTTGTCGCCAGCCTCTATAATCGTGCCGGGGCGAAATCTGCTTGCCGCTTCCTCTGCAATCCAATGCGTCAGCTTGCCGTAAGTAAACACGTAATCGATTTGCTCGGGATCAAGCACCTCGCCGATTTGGCGGTGAAATAGATCTTCATTGCCGCCAAGCTCGAGCATATCGCCGAGCACGACGATTTTCCTGCGATAGCCCTTCATTTCATGCAGCAGCGCAATCGCCGCCCGCATCGAAGTGGGGCTGGCATTATATGCGTCATTCAAGATGGTCAGTCCGTTTGCGCCCTTCACGACTTCAATGCGCATTCCCGTGCTCGTGGCTTCTTTCAGCCCGCGTTTGATATTGGCTTCATTTACGCCCATATATTTGCTGACGGCGATGGCGGCAAGCGCATTGATCACATTGTGTCTGCCGAGAAACGGAATGTAATACGTTTCGGAGCCTGCCGTATTCAAGGCAAAGTAAGTGCAGAACTGCTCGCTGTCAAGCATGATCCCGATCGGGAAAAAGTCATTGCCCGGCGAAAAGCCGAAACGAAACGTCTTCAAGCCTTCCGGCAAACAGCGCCTGCTTGCGCGGGAAGCTTCCAGCGCCTGCTCGATCAACGGTTCGTCGCCGTTATAGATCAACAGACCGTCGCTTGGCATGCCGCACAAAATCTCCAGCTTCGCTTTGGCAATTTCCTCGCGGGAACCCAGCTGCTGCAGATGGGATTCCCCAATGTTGGTAATAATCGCCGCTTCGGGAGCGGCCAGCCTGGAAAGCAGTTCGATTTCACCGCGGCCGCTCATGCCCATTTCAATGACGGCCATCTCCGTATCCTCTTCCAAGCTCAGCAGCGTCAACGCCAGTCCTATATGATTGTTCAGATTCCCTTTTGTTTTCATCACCTTATAGGTCGTAGAGAGAATCGAGGAGGTCATATCCTTGGTTGTGGTTTTGCCGTTGCTTCCGGTTATGCCGATGATCCGTACCTTCAGCTGCTCGCGGTAAGCCTTTGCCAGACTCTGCAGTGCCAGCAGGGTGCTGTCGACAAAAATAAGCGGAATCCCGTGCGGCGGCTCGGGATGGTCGTTTTGCCACAAGGCTCCGGCCGCTCCCGCCGCGATCGCGTCTTCCACATAAGCGTGACCATCAAACTTTTCCCCTGTCAACGGAATGAACAAGCTGCCCGCTTCAATCGCTCTGGAGTCTGTTGACACTCCACGAATCACGATATGATCGAACACTTCTTCAGGTGACGCCCCGCTTATCATCGTTTTGATTTCATTCCACGGTTTTTCAATCACGATAAATCCCTGCTCCTTATCGCTTCCTTGGCCACAATCCGGTCATCGAAATCCAGCGTTTGCCCGCCTATGATCTGATACGTCTCATGGCCCTTTCCGGCGATCAAAATGACATCTTTGCCTTCCGCCTTCTCCACGGCTTTCTTGATTGCCGATCTGCGGTCGACAATCATCTCATACTGGTGAGCTTCACAGCCACCTGCTTTGATTCCCGGCTCGATATCGCGAAGAATCGCCTCCGGGTCCTCCGAGCGAGGATTGTCTGAGGTTGCCAGCACATAATCGCTGTATTGGGCGGCAATTTTGCCCATGATCGGGCGCTTGCTCCTGTCCCTGTCGCCTCCGCAGCCGAATACGGTAATGACCCTGCCGCGGGCAAATTCACGGATCGTGGTCAGTGCGTTCTCCAACCCGTCCGGCGTATGCGAATAATCGACGACCACCAGATAATCCTGTCCGGCAGCAACCGGCTCCATTCGTCCTTCTATAACCCCCACGCTTTCCAGGCTCATCTTGATTTGTTCAAGCCCGATGCCTTCGGCCAAAGCGGCGGATATGGCGGCAAGCGCATTATAAACATTAAATTTGCCGATCAGCCTCATGCTGATTTCCGTCTCACCTTTGAACGTAACCGTCCGAAAGACGGTTCCACCGTCCGTAACCCGGACGTCTACAGCTCTTACATCAGCCGGCCGGTCGATCCCGTATGTGATTACCTGAGCAGAGGTAAGCCGCTGGTATTCTGCGGAAGCCGCATCATCGGCATTAAGCACGGCGTAAGAGTCAAGCTCCGGGTTGGAATGAAATTCGTTCCCCAGTCTTGAGAACAGCAGACCTTTAGCCGCTTTATAATTGTCCATCGTAAAGTGATAATCCAAATGGTCTTGCGTCAAATTCGTAAATACGGCAGTTCGGAAACGGGTGCCCTTGACTCTCCCCAACTCCAGCGCGTGGGAAGAAACCTCCATCACGCAGTAATCCGTACCTGCTTCCACCATCCGCTGAAGATTTCGCTGCAGATCAAGCGCTTCCTGCGTAGTCCTCTCCGCTTCAAAGCTCTGATCTCCGATTTTCATTTGGATCGTGCCCATCAGTCCGGTGCGAAAGCCTTGATCGATCAATATGCGTTCAATCAGGTAGGTGGTCGTGGTTTTGCCGTTTGTTCCCGTAATACCGATGCATTTCAGGTGTTTGCTGGGATAGTTGTAAAAATGATTGGCGATGACCGCCATCGCATAGCGGCTGTCCTTAACAAAACATTTGGCAGCGGAGACATTCACATCACGCTCCACGACCAATGCCGCAGCCCCATTGTTTACAGCTTCCCGGGCAAAGTCGTGTCCATCCACTACCAATCCGGGAATGCAAATAAACAAATCTCCCGGGCGTACCTTTCTTGAATCGGTTTGAATGCCAGACAGTGCAATGTTTCCGTCGCCTTCCAAACGCGAAATCAGCATGAGTGAAGCAAGCTCCCTCAGTTGCACAGCGACTCCTCCTTCGGCAAATCCGTTCTTGAGTTCATGCGAACCTTATCCATTATATCACCTTTCGTCTGCAAACAATCACTTGTTTGCAGATTCGTTGCCCAAAAATATCCGGATCGTGGAGCCCTTCTCAACCCTTGCCCCCGGTTTCGGCGCTTGGCTGATCACCGTATTTCCTTCTCCGGATCTGGCAAGCATAAAGCTGGAACCGGGATCCTCGTAAATATCTTGAATCGTCATGCCAACCAAATTGGGCACCTCGACCATCGGGATTTCTCCATATTTGTAATTTTTGCCAATTTGATCGGTGCGCGGCTTGACGCCTAAATATCTTAAAGAGTCCGCCATGATGTTCTTCACAACAGGCGCGGCGACCACACCGCCGAATTGAATCCCTTTGGGATTATCTATGGCGACATAGACGATGATTTTCGGATCGTCCGCAGGGGCGAATCCGATAAACGAGACGATGTGCTCATTCGGGGAATAACGGCCGTTGATTACTTTTTGCGCTGTCCCCGTTTTCCCCCCTACCCGATAACCGTCGATAAATGCGTTTCCGCCTGTTCCCTTGGCGACTACATTCTCCAAGGCAAAACGGACTTGATTGGAAGTTTCGGCAGAGATTACCTTGCGTTCCATTTGCGGCTGAATCTGTTCCAGCACATCGCCGGTTTCCGGCTGTATCCATGCTTTTGCTACATGGGGACGAAATAAGTAACCGCCGTTGATGGCCGCCGATACTGCCGTGATCTGCTGAATCGGTGTAACCGAAACCCCCTGCCCGAATGCGGTCGTGGCCAGCTCTACGGGACCTACCTGCGGCAGCTTGAACAAAATTCCGTTTTCTTCGCCGCCGAGATCGATCCCGGTTTTTTTCCCGAAACCAAAGTTTTTAATGTAGTCGAACAATTTTTCCTTGCCCAGTCTTTGACCAAGCGCGACAAAACCCGGATTGCATGAATTCTGCACGACCTCCAGAAAAGTTTCGCTTCCATGCCCGCCCCTTTTCCAGCAGTGCAGTGTGGCTCCTGCCACCTTGATCTCTCCGGGATCATAGAAACGGTCCCGCTGCAAATCGACTTTATGCTCTTCAAGCGCGGCAGCGAGTGTAATGATCTTAAAGGTGGAACCCGGCTCGTAAGTCATCCAAATCGGCAGATTGCGGTTATAAACAGCTGAGGGGTAGTTGCGGTAATCTCCAGGATTGTAGGTAGGACGCCCCGACATCGCCAGGACTTCTCCCGTATTGGGATCCATGGCGATTCCTATGGCATGGTCGGGCTGAAAACGCACCATTGCCTGGTCCAGCTCGCGTTCCATGATCGATTGAATCTGCTTGTCGATCGTCAGCTGCAGGTTCAAGCCGTCCTTCGGCTTGCTGTATTCCTCCGATGAATCAGGCATCTGCCGCCCGGCGGCATCAACCAGCTGCGAAACGCTGCCGGGAATTCCCTTCAACAGGTTGTCATAGGTGAGCTCCACCCCTGTCAGTCCCTGGTTGTCGATGCCGGTAAACCCGAGCACATGTGCAGCGAGATCGCCATACGGATAGTAGCGTTTATTATCCTCGGCGACGAATACGCCGGGAAGTTTTAATTCGCGGATTTTCTGCGCTTTCTCCTGCGAGATTTTGCGTCCGCCCGGTTGAATTCGTACGATCGATTGTTTCTTGGTTACCAATTCGTACAATTTGCTGACCGACATATTCAACTCTGCTGCAAGCTTGCGCGCCGTCATTTGCGGATCGCGGATTTGCGCAGGGATGACCATGATCGTCGGCGAACTGATATTATAAGCCAGCGCCACCCCGTTGCGGTCGAGGATTTCCCCCCTGCCCGCTTCGAACGGAATATTTCTTCGCCACGATTCCTCCGCTTGCCTGGCCAAAGTCGGCCCCATCCACAGCTGGACAAATCCCAACCTCAATATCAATGCCAGAAAAAGAATCGTGCTTATCGCCAATACGATGACTAATCTGCGGCGAACCGTCGCATTTGACGCTCTCACAATATCTTACCTCCTGTCCTGAACGAACAAATCACGTTTCATTTCAAGACTATTCAGGACAGGTTGCGGTTAGAACAAGCTTCCCTGCTGCTTCAGCCCGCGTTGCCCGGTGTACCCGGACTGCTGGCGGAATGATCGGCCGATTTCGTGTCTGCTGGGCCCGATGCCTCTTGGGGCATGATTTCATTCCATGGTTTGAATTGCAGGTCGACTTCTTTTCGTCCACCCGCATTCACTATTTTTTGTGAGGAGACATAGCCTTCTCCCGAAACACGGCTTTCCAATCCGAGCATCCGGCAAATTTCCAGCGCATCGCGCATCGATTTGCCGCTCAAATCCGGAAGCGGGATGCTTGCAGGATCCTCTGTCAACAATAACATTCGCTGACCTGGCGCGATTTGCGACCCCACAGGCGGAAATTGCTGTTTAACGGAGCGCCCATTTCCCAGTACTTCATAATGAATAGCCCGTCTGCTCAGCATATCGACCGCTTGTCCAAGCGATTGATTGTTTACATTGGGGGCTTCCGCCATGGGAGTTCCTGATTGAATCTGCACAGCGGCGTTCGATGAATCTCTGGACGGCACCCCCATATAACGCAAAGAATTGTAGACGATTTCTTTCATCACCGGAGCGGCGACACCGCTCCCGCGGCGATAATCACCGCCCAAATCGGGATCATCGACTATGACGCAAACCGCGATTTTGGGATCCTCTACCGGTGCATAACCGATAAAAGAAACAATATATCTGGAATTGGAATATTTGCCGTCGATCACTTTTTGCGATGTACCGGTTTTGCCGGCCATGCTGTAATCCTTTAAATAAGCGCCGCGCCCCGTTCCGATTTGCTGATCCGAAACGACCTGCTCCAGATAACCCGACACCTTGGCGGCTATATCCTGCGGAATGACCCGGCGAATCGTTTTCGGTTGAACGTCTTCGATTACCTGGTTGCTAGCGGGATCGATGACTTTTTTCAATAAATGAGGCCACATTAAATTTCCGCCATTGGCTATTGCCGAGATCGCGGCGATCTCCTGAATCGCGGTTACCGTGACTTTTCCCTGCCCGAATGTGGCGGTGGCGACCTCGGAAGGCCAGTGAAAATCGATAATTCCCTCGGATTCTCCCGGCAGGTCGATTCCGGTTTTGACACCGAAACCGAATTTGTTGATATACTCTCTTAATTTCTGTTCGCCCAAGCCTTCATATCCGAGCTTTACAAAAGCCACGTTGCTGGACCGCTTCAAGCCTTCCAGATAGCTGATTTTCCCCCAGCCGCTCCAATTGTGGTCGTGAATTTCCGTTCCGTCGATATTGATCGAGCCGGACTCATACTTGTCGCCGGGATGAAAAATGCCCTCTTCCACCGCACCGGCAAGCGTGACGATTTTAAAGGTGGAGCCGGGCTCGTATTGGGAAACGACATTGTGGTCGATAAAATCGGAAGGACTGTCAGTCTCCCAATACTTGTTCGGATTAAAATCCGGAAAGCTGGCCATGCCCAGCACTTCCATCGTTTTCGGATCGACGGCGACAGCCATGGCGCTGGCGGGTTTATACTTGTCATAGCTCTTCCTTAACGCTTCCTCGACAAAATGCTGAATGTTCTGATCAATGGTCAGCATCAGCGTTTTCCCGTCTGCCGGAGGCTTGTACGTCACTTTTGCATTAGGCAGCGCATTGCCGTACCGGTCTTTTTCATAACTGATCGAGCCGGGAGTGCCCTGCAGTAAATCATCATACTCACGTTCGATTCCGATCACCGCTTTGCCTTCCTTGTTCGTATATCCGAGTATATGGGAAGCCAAGCCGTTGCCTGGATAATATCGTTTTTCCTGCTCGAGCAAATAAACGCCCTTTATGTCCTTTTCAGTTTTCCAAGTTTTGATTTTCCCGGCCACGTCGCTGTCGATTTTCCAGCCTTCGTTGCGAATCTCCACCTGCGGCTGAAAGCTGCCGTCACTGCGCTTTTTGGTCGCCAGCGCCAACAGCTTCTGCCGCCCCTCCACATTGTCCATTCCGAGCAGGGGAGCAAGCCCGTTTACAACGTCATCCACAATTTTTTCATCGTGAAGTATTTTGGGATTCAGCGCTACCGTGTAAGCGGGAACATCTTGGGCAAGCACCTTTCCGGTACGGTCCACAATCGAGCCCCGCTTGGACTGGATGACTTCGCTCGT